>NZ_CP019687.1:3477500-3777500 GCF_002003265.1 Paenibacillus larvae subsp. larvae | reverse complement strand
CAGAGGGGTAAAAATCATTTTGCCCGCTCTGTCCGTTTTTTTGTTCATAGTTCTATCCTCATTCTTCGTTCATGTCCATCTTTCAGTCTGTACCAATGCCAGATGCTCCTGAACCTCCTGGTAACGGCAAACGCCGGTTCCGGGTTTTGAAGCAGTAATGGTTCCCGCTGCGGTAGCCCACCGTGCGGTTTCTTCCAGGTTTTTGTTTTCAAGTAAACAGAATGCAATGGCCGCCACCATGGAGTCTCCAGCCCCTACCGTACTGACGGGGCGGATTGGAAAAGGCCTCCCCCGGATGACTTCATCTTCACTGACGAGAATAGCGCCTTCTCCTCCCATGGAGACAATTACCCAAGAAATTCCCTTGGCAAGCAGTTCACGGCAAGCATCAACCACCTGATCTTCATCGTTTAGAGCCCTTTCTAAATACTGTTCCAATTCATGAATATTGGGCTTTACGACAGAAGGAGAGGCTTCCAGACCCGCTCTGAAGGCCTCTCCGTCAGCATCCAGTACAGTCTGTACACCTTTTTTTTCGGCCTCCCGAATGATCTCAGCATAGAACTGCGGCGATATTCCCGGCGGGAGACTTCCTCCTATCACCAGTAAAGATGCTTCATCCAGCAGACCGGTAAACTCTCTGCGAAAATGCCGGATCGTCTCTGCCGAAACTTCCGTTCCTTTTTCATTAATCTCGGTAGTAACCTCCGTTTTACGGTCAACAATTTTCAGATTCGTTCTCGTCTCCCCTCCGGAAGTTGAGAACCGGTGTGAAATTTGAAGCCGTTCCAAATGATCCAGCAGTTGTCGCCCCGCATAGCCTCCATTGATACCTGTTGCCAGAACATTAACAGGAAAGCTTTTCAATACTTTGGCTACGTTAATTCCTTTGCCCCCGGGGTCCATCCGGATTTCTTCCACACGGTTTAAGCCTCCCGGTTTCAATTGTTCGATCATAACTGTCTTGTCCAAAGCCGGATTCAATGTAACCGTAATAATGTTCATGATGATTCCTCCCGTATTTTTTAATAGCCCTTTATCTTTAATGTGAATCGAAATTGGACCGGCACTTCACGCTAATGTTACTTGAATTCCCCTCTGGTTCAAGGCAGATACAAACTCTTCCGGTACCCCCGTATCCAAAATAAAGGAATCCACATCAGTAAGGCCGACCACTTTGCCATAAGAGACCTTCCCGATTTTGCTATGGTCTGCCAGCACAGTCACTTGTTTGGCAATCCGTATCATTTTGCGTTTCATTGCGGCTTCCAGCAGATTCGGGGTAGTTAAGCCTTCCTCCAAATCCAAACCGTTGGCACCTAAAAAGGCAAGATCCACCCGGACCATATCCAGACACTCCTCCGCCATTGGGCCAATGAATGCTTGTGTTTCAGGCCTGAATATCCCGCCGGCAAGCGTCAGTTCGATATTCCGGGAATCTTTCAATTCATTGAGTATCAGGAGGGAGTTGGTAATTACCCGCAGATGGCCAAACTTTTTCAATTTTTTGGCCAAATAGAAGGTGGTTGTACCTGCATCAAGCAATAGGGTGTTTCCTTCTTCAATCATGTCTGCTGCCTGGGCGGCTATCCGCTCTTTCTCCGCAAGCTTTTGTTTTCTTTCTTGCTCAAACATCATAAACGCAGCCCCATTTGTGATTATTTATAATTGTTTGTGATTGTTTGTGATTACTTTTATTATAGTAAGGTCTTTATTATCTGTAAATCACTTTTTCTTTCCTGCGAAAATGTAAGATTTTGAAATAGAGGGACAAACTGCGCGGGAATCCCAAACAAAAAACGGGACAATCACCTGCCCCGCCTGCACATCTACTAGTATCACGTCACGACCTAGAGGATACAGTATGGCGAACATGTTTACCACTCTTTGGATCATGATCATATTTAACTCTGACAAGAAGCTCCCGGAGCTCCTCACGGGCAAGGTCCCTCCACTCGCCAAGGCGCAGCTTAGGCTTGTCCAAATGAATGTTCATTATTCGCACACGCTCCAGCTGTACGACCTGATAACCGAATACTTCACACATCCGGCGAATCTGACGGTTCAGCCCCTGGGTAAGGATAATGCGGAATACATGGTCATTTATCCGGGTTACCTTGCACGGTTTTGTTTTAGTCCCCAAAATACGGACTCCGCCTGCCATGCCTTTCACGAACTCATCCGTCACAGGCTTATTGACACGAACTACATATTCTTTTTCATGGTTGTTTTCGGCCCGCAGGATCTGATTTACAATATCCCCGTCATTGGTAAGTAATATAAGCCCCTGTGAATCTTTATCCAATCTTCCGATAGGGAAGATTCTTTCGGGATGGTTCACAAAATCGATAATGTTTCCTTTGACATGTTTTTCTGTCGTACATGTTATGCCTACGGGCTTATTTAAGGCAATATACACTCCTTTTTTCTTCTCGCCAAGGGGTTTGCCGTCCACGCGGATTTCATCCCCTTCTTCAACCGTGCTCCCCAGTTCCGCCGGTACCCCATTAATGGTTACACGGTTTGCGGCTATCCATTTATCCGCTTCTCTCCTGGAACAAACTCCTGTCTCACTTATAAATTTGTTAATCCTCATACTGTTATTCCCTTTCACGCTTATGTGCTCTGCTGTTTTATTTTCGTAGTGTACCATATTTTTTCCCCAATAAAAAAGAACCGATTCTTGGTATGAACCGATCCTTTTCCAGGCCTGATCTACCCCATAGGATATTCGCCATAACGCTCCCAAAGCTTCGGAAATCTGTTGCGGAGGTGTTCCTCATCGTCTTGCTCCCAATCCAGCTCAATTTCGGGATAATCTAATAATCCGCCTGTAATCTGCTCAAACAACTCCTGGTAATCATCATCGTTACGCCCTGTCTTTTCCTGATAGGCATCCGAAGCCGCATACAATAGATCTTCATATTCGGGATATTCGTAATCTTCAAGCTTTTCAAGTACCGGGATCAGGCTTTCCGGGTCCTGCAAAGCCCTGTTGTATACCTCTTTGCCCGCATAGATCAGCCAGGCTCTAAAATAATCAAAGCTATCATCGGAACAGCCGCCCAAAATAATATAAGCTGCGGCCCATAATGAAGACTGACAGGAAGCATAATGAAACGAATGAAGCCATACATCAAACTCTACAATTTCTCTAACCGATCTGCCCGATAAAGTACGGATCAGCCATTCCACTTGTTCTTCCATATCAATGCCCATCGTTTTCGCCGTTTCAAGCAGCTTCCAAAATTCTTCTTCGTTCATGGCATGAGGGCGAATCAGATTTTCGGACCCTTCCACCTGCCAATAACCTTCTTCAAGCTTGGTCCTGATCAGCTGCTCGGCCTCCTTGGCACATTCCTCCGGGGACTCAAATATTTTAAACTGGATAGAGCCCTGGGTACCTATTTTTCCGGAGGTGATAGAGTAACTGTTTCCCACAACATCTATTTTCCAAAATTCATTAGATTTTTCATCTTGGTAAATCAAAACCGTTTCCATATTTGCATTCTCCTGAATCCTGCTTGGCCCTTTACTCTTTTTACTTATTTTCTTGAATGTATCTTTTTTTGAATGAATTAGCAACTGTTACTGCCGGGATTTTTTTCTTATATCCGTTCTTGACCCTTTATATTTTTCGTACTCCCGTATAATAAGAAGTGGAGTGTAAAAACACAGTCTGGTTGGTAGTCCTAGACACACGTCGTCATGACCAAAGACGTGTCAGTAACCTTCCCCCTCGGGATGTCCCTCACTACGGGAACTTCATAGGCAAAAGAAGAAACAAAAACATAGAGGCAGGTAATTGCAGGCGGTTTCCTGTCTCAATCTGCAGAAAGGGACCCGCTGCTTCGGTGTCCCTTCTTTGTCACATTTCTCTCTAGAATATGATTACCAAATTAGTTAAAATAAAGGTGACTTTTATCACAGCTCCGGCTGAAAAAGAAGGGATAAAAAGCATGGAACATTTTACCCTCTATATCATTCTAATCGTGCTGGTTATACTTATAGGTGCGCTTGCAACGATTTTTATCGGAATGTCCAAATCCAACAGGGAGGGCAATCCTGCTTACGATACAAGAACAGAAAAATATTGGGTCAGCCTTACCGCCGTATACATCATCGCAACGGTTGCCGGTTTTGCCGCCTTGGCTATGTATATTTACGGTTAGACGTCTATCTCAACGATTTATGTACTTTCATTTTCTAAGTATTTGGAGTAGCCCTGCTTCTGAACGAAAGGTTTGGGAGCAGGGCAAAAAGCGTAAAAACCAATCAAGGTAACCATAAAATAAAAAACCTCAGTTAAGTGTATCTTTCACTTTGATTACCTCTATTGGAAGTTACCACTGGGTATTAATTGGGTAATACTACTGTACCTAACGTAATCTTAAAAAATTTGTTCTATTCTCATATTTTTATTTTGTAATAATTCTTCGAAAGAATAACCATCTATACGGATTTCGTTAATTAATTCTCTGTTAGTTTTATAGTATTTTGACAGATTTTCCTTCCTATTAACAAGGCACCATCCTTCTTTGTGATATACAAGAGCAAATAATTCACCTTTATAAGAAAATTCTATTTCCCGATTCATCGATAATGCTTCCATAACTTTATTTCTATGATTCATATAATAAACAGCCCCTTCCTCATATTAAACTACTTATACAATTCTACCATAGGAATTGGTTTTTTTTAAATTGTATGGTATAGTTTATATTTTATGGTAAAAATTAGTATAGTAGGAGGTTAGTGTAAAGCGTGTTACGAATGAAAAAAGTAGTTTCGTTGTTGATTGCGGCGACTGTTTTTGCAGTAATGCTAGTAAATGTTATGCCTCAAAATGCATCTGCTACATTCTTACCTATCATCATTAAAATGCAGAAGGATTATGAAAAAGCAAAAGAGAAAGGGACACCTTCTCCAAACGGGCATTCTACCATTTATGTAGAAGACCAAGAAGCATCCATCGCATTCCGGACTGAGAAAATGGGATTTATCGTCCATGAGAAACATCCAATGGGGCCAAAAGCAAACTGGGTAGAAATAGGCCCTGAAAATGGGCAGACCCGTCTCGTTCTCTATCCAAAGGCAATGATGCCGAATCATCATGAACTGAAGCCTTCCTTTATTTTTGTTTGTGATAACATTCAGGAAACTTACAATCAGCTTAGGGAAAAAGGTGTTGAATTTCTGGACGAACCTAAGGAAATGGCCTGGGGTATTTTTACCACTTTCAAAGATGTAGATGGAAACCAATTTTTGCTAAAGCAATAACAGAAGCTTCTCCCGGCGTTCAGGGGTTTCTCTATAAGCTCAAAACCTGCGCTGCAGGTTTTTTATATTTAAGCGAAAAAGTATGATATTCTAGTAAAATGGAGCAGAGAATTCAATTAGATTTACTTGAGTACAGGGAGGATTTTATTTATGACCAAACGCACTTTATTCACTACAGCCCTTCTGCTTGTACTTGCTGTTGCGGTATTCGCAGGCTGCAGTAAGGACAAAAAAGAGCCGGAAGCCGCAAATTCCCCATCGCCCGCAGTAAGCAGCACGCCTGCATCCAATGAAGGAAAATCAACACAGGAAGCCGGAAATGCCGTTAAGCAAGTGATAACAGAGCCAACAAGCATCTCCGTTATGGTGAACAAACAATATAAACTGCCAGATGGTTATACACCAAGCGATCTTGTATATCCTAATGTTCCCTTCACTTTCAAAGAAAAGATTGAAAAACGCATGATGCGCAAAGAGGCCGCTGAAGCTTTGGAAAAAATGTTTGAAGGCGCCAAAAAGGACGGTATCAACCTGGCAGGTGTATCGGCATACCGCTCCTATCAAACACAAACCACTGTATTTAACAACTATGTAAAGAAGGATGGCGAGGAAGCAGCAAAGAAGTATAGTGCCGTTCCCGGACATAGTGAACATGAAACCGGGCTTGCCATTGATGTTTCGGGCAGTACAGGCAAATGTGCGGCAAACGATTGCTTTGCAAGCACCCCGGAAGCCAATTGGCTCGAAAAGCACGCTCCTGAATACGGTTTTATCATCCGCTATCCTAAAGGAAAGGAAGCCATTACCGGCTATCAATACGAGCCATGGCACATTCGCTATTTGGGAATTGAAGATGCCCAGAATATAGCTAAGAAGGGTCTTACAATGGAGGAATATTTTGGGGTAGTTCCTGTTTCCAACTCCAAGTAGGCCATACCCGTATAATTAGACATATACATCCTGCTGGCCTTGAGCCCGCCTGCGCTTTGCGCCTGACGGACAGCACTGAGAACGGCTTTGGCCAGCACTTCGGCGGAGAGTGCGCCCACGATATCTGTCGGCATGTCCACTCCATCGGTTGAGGCGGCAAAGACGGTATCCCCGTCATGCATAGTATGTACCGGATAAATGGAACGTGCCAGACCATCGTGGGACATTCCGGCCACTTTTTTTAGCTGCGTTTTGGTCAAATTAGCGTTGCTGGCTACTACCGCGATAGTGGTGTTCGTACCTGGCGGAATATCATAAAACCCCCTAGAATACCCGCTACACGTTCTCCATTTTCTGGGTTGCGGATCTCTCCAACAGCGTTAACAGCCATCATCGCTCCTATGATCAGGCCGTTTGGCAAGTGCAGCGAAGCAGTGCCAAGTCCGCTTTTCATGGCCCGTTGGAAGCCGGCCAATTTTCCGACAAAATCTCTACAGCCCGCTCCTGCATTACCTTCCGCGAAAGGTCCGCCGGATGCTGCTGAATTGGCCCCATACCCCATCTCCCGATCGGGACGTTTCCCGGGTTCCCGGTGAAGATCTCTCACGTCAACACTGCATACGTCTCCTCCTTCAAACAAAATAGCGGTACATCCTGTGAGAGCCTCTTCATTCTGGGCGTGTCCCACAAGGATGCCGGGGATATCAGTTATCACTATTTAAATCGTGAAAAACGAGTGATGAGTTTAAGCAAGTTAAGGGGATTAGTTTAAGAAATACCAAGACGTGAAATAATTCGTTCAAAGTTATAAAAACAAGTTGGGGATCATCCGCGAGTGGTACATGAGGCCGCTTAATGAGTTCTCCGTATATGGCGGTGCCATTCGTAGCATACATGGGATAAAGGAAACCCCAGAATGATTTCCGTACTTTGGGTAACCTCACGAAATCCTTTCTTTTCAAAAAAGAATGCTGTGTCCATATTTTCTTTCTCTACCCATGCAGTCAGCATCTCAGCTTGGGGGTTGAGTTCAATGATAGATCCGAGCAGGGAGCTTCCTACCCCTCTGCCGATCCAGTCCGGTTGTACATAGAAATGAGTAAGTTCATAATTACCCATACAGCGTTCTGCCATGCGAATAAAGCCAAGCAGTTGGCCGGTTCCCTCCTCTTCCGCAACCAGAAATAAATCCGGGCTGGCCTCTAAAACAGATCTGATTAATTTGAGCAAATGCTTATCGGAATATGCATATTCTACAAAGGTATATATAAAATCAATAGGATAAATTTCTCTATATGTATGAACCCAAGCTTTCCGGGCAATCTTTTGTATATCTTTCATATCGGATAGTCTTGCTTTACGAATAACATACAAAATGGCTCACCTCTTTCTCTTAAAATAGCTGAAACATCCCTGCTTTCCTCCTAATAAATATCAGAAACGAATGATTCACGCAACTATAAGGATATGTAATCAAACCCAGTAAAAGCAAATAGAATAAACCGGTTCCAAAAAACGATATCCCTCCTTTCCTTCTTGTTCATTTTTTTTAGTGTTATGGTTAATACTTCCACGAAATATTGGCAAATTCGTGAATACTATTCGTAGAAAGTGGAGTATATGAGTCCTGACTTTATATGCCATATCCATGTCATATACCCTTTCCTCCCTGCTTTGAATCTAAGAAGATGTTCCAAATAAAAAACCTCCGTCTTTGACAGACGGAGGTTAAAATTCCAGAGGATTATGGATTTAAAGGGGTTGCTCTACATGCTTTCTGACATTAGGATCGGGATCACGGGAGACCACGATTTCATGCATGGTTAATTGATTACCCAAAATATCGGAATTCAGCTCCCTGTTTTTAGCATGGGATTGTTTGAAAGCGTCACTATGGACCCACTTATCAAAATCCCCCTTGCTTTCCCAGGTGGTGCATACTTTAAATTCCTCGTAATCTTCGGTTCCTTCTGTTTTCAAGACCTCCATACGGACAAAACCGGGAAAGCTCTGAACTCCTTTTGGATTTTGAAAACGTTTAGCCAGTACATCTCCGGTTCCGTTCTTCACGCGAATTGTATTCATGAACAGAATCATCGTTATCGTCTCCCTTCCATGATTTTTTTCATTTACAGCTACATGTTTTTTAAAAATTGGACTACTTGCTCAGCTTCTTCCCCTCCCATTATAGCATGACGGATGAGAGGAATCCCGTGGGGGCCAAGCGCTTTACCCGCTTCAGGCTGTACTGTTCTCCCTTTACTTTCATGATGTCCTCCTATATGGTTTGAGATGCACGATTACAGCACCGTTTTGGTGTAAAAAAGGGCCTCTCCCCATCTTCGTAGATTTCAACTTCAATCTCAAAAATATGCTGAAACATAGCTTTACAAAGCACACATTCCGGAGGGCCGTCATACTCAATATTCCCCTTCTTCATTACCACAAGACGATCACTATATTGGGAAGCCTGATTAATATCATGCAGCACCATGATGACAGTCATTCCATATTCCTGGTTAAGCTGCCGGATTAATTCCATTACTTCGAGCTGATGTGCTATATCCAAATAGGTCGTAGGTTCATCCAGCAGAAGTACCTGCGGTTTTTGGGCCAGCGCCATGGCAATCCAGGCACGCTGGCGTTCCCCGCCGGACAATGATTTAAGGAAACGGTGTTCATAAGTCCCAAGTCCCGTTAATTCAAGTGACCAATCCACAATAAGATGGTCTTCATGATCCAGTCTTTGGAACCACGGTTTATGCGGATGACGTCCGAATTCAACCAGTTCTCTGACTGTAAGATCAAGCTGGTGGTCATTCATTTGGGGAAGCATCGACAGTTTGCGGGCAACGTCCACCGTTTTCATAGAAGCCAGTTCTTTCCCGTCCAGAATTACACTTCCCTGATGAGGCTCAAGCAGCCTTGCCATGAGCTTAAGCAGCGTCGACTTTCCTGAACCATTCGGCCCGAGAAGGCTGATGATCTCTCCTTTTTGCACCGAAAGGCTCAAGTCCTGCAGGGCAAATTGTCCGGAATGACGAAACGAAAGGTCATTCGTAAGCAGCACGCTTCTCACGTTCTTTCCCTCCTTTATGAATGATCAATAAGAAAAAAGGTCCTCCCAAGAAAGAAAGCAGAATCCCTACAGGAAGCTCAATAGGATCAAACCAGCTTCTTGCAATAGTATCCGCCAACACAACCAGTGCTCCCCCTCCGATAGCGGAAATGGGCAGTAAATACCGGTAATCGTTCCCGATCAGAAGCCGAATCATATGCGGAACTACCAGGCCCACAAATCCGATCAGCCCCGATACACTAACAGCAATACCGGACAAAAGAGTACTTAGCACAATTAAAACCAGCCGGCTTCTCTCCACCCGGTGACCCAGCAGTTTGGCCATTTCATCTCCGAGCATAAGTATCCGAACATGTTTAATACCGAAAAGAGAAAGAACAAGAGCAACAACAGCATAATAAGCGACCATATTTACATGATCCCAGCTTACCCCTGAAATCCCGCCACTCATCCATGGGAGAACGGCCTGAACACGATCACTGTAAAGCAGCATTAAAGCGCTCATACAGGCGCCGATAACAGCGTTAATCGAGATCCCTACCAAAATAATTCTCCCGGGAGTGGCTCCTTTATTCCAAGCAAGTATATAGATAGCCATGGCCGTGACAAAGGCCCCTAGAAAAGCAGCAATGGGAAGAAATAAAGTATAGGCCGGAAATACGATCAGAATAAGGGTTGCCATAAGTCCCGCACCGGAAGATACGCCAATGATTCCCGGGTCTGCCAAGGGGTTGCGCATTACGCCCTGCAGAAGAGCGCCGGCTGAAGCTAGACACATTCCTACCAGAATACCAATGATCACTCTCGGAATGCGCAAATCCCAGACAATCCTCCGTGCCATGGTATCCTCGCTGCTTGCAATGGCCTGCCAAATATCACTTAACCTTATCGGTACAGCCCCTTTAACCAGTCCATACAGACAGGAAACCAGCAAGAGCAAACTGAGTGATATAGCCAGTATCCATCTCCTGCGGGACATGGGGTGACGTTCAGCTCCACGCCTAAAAGCTCCGGCGGGGTGTCCAGCTTTAACAGCTGCTTCCAATCTCATTTCTTCGCCGCCGTTTTCAGATTATCCGACATGAAGTCTAGTGCATCTGTAATCTTCGTCCCAGGACTGGAACCAAACAGATCCGGAGGCAGAATAATTACTCTCCCTTCTTTCACTGCTTTCAGATTTTTCCATGCCGCGTTTTTGGACATTTCAGCTTCAAAAGATTTTTTAACAGCTCCAGGATCTCCATGAGTAATTAGATAAACAACATCAGGGTTGCTTTCAACTATCCGTTCGGAACTAAGTTCCGCATACTGCGGGAAATCTTTCGTTTGCGGATAATCAGCTGCCACATTCTCCCCTCCGGATTTAGCCATTACGTCACCGGATAAAGAATTCGGAAGTGCCGCCATATATGTTCCGGGTGCACCGTAAACCAGCAGAGCACGGACACCGGTTTTTCCGGCTGAAGACATAGCATGCAGCTTATCATCAATAGCCTGGGTCAGCTTTTTCGCCTCCTCCTTTTTTTCTAATACTTCACCAAAAAGGGTAATGCTTTTTTGAATATCAGCTACAGAATTAGCCGAGGTCATCAATACTTTTGTCCCGTTTTTTTCCACGGTAGCTATATGTTTGTTAAAGCCCGCACCGGCAATCAGTAGATCCGGTTTCGCTGCAGCCAGTTTCTCAAAATTCGGCTGATGCGTATTTCCGATTTCTGCTGCATTTTTTAATCCCTCTGAAGGCAGCGGGGATTTTGTTGCAGGTCTGCCCACTATATTCGCTCCAAGCTTATGTACAATATCCAGATCCCCCAAGGCCAGTGTGGCTACACTTACAGGAGCTTTATCAAATATTACTTCCCTTCCCGTAAAATCAGTGACTTTTATTTTAGAGGAAGCGGACGGGTTGGTCGTGACCGCAGCATTGGGTTTTACCGAACCCGCCGGCCCTTTACTCTCATCCTTGGCTATTCCGCACCCGGCCAGCAAGACAACAGCAGCTAAGACTGCGGGAGTAAATTTACGTGTAAGGGACATAATATCCTCTCCTTCTATATATTAAATGATAATGATTATCATTACCATTTATGACTTCAAAGATTACTATAATTGATAATGATTATCAATGTCAATCGGTTTTGCCATTGTTATTTCTCCCTTTTTCTTACCTAATACTCTATTCACAGATCTTTAGTGCCATTCTCCCCTTCACTCAGAAACCTTGCCTTCTGTTTAAACCTTGCTATCCTTTAAATGTATAAGGGAGTTCAAATAAGCAGATCCAAAATTTTACCGTTTTTCTGAAGCAGGGGGATAGTACAACTAAGGGTTTAAGAAAGGTTATATCTTTTGCATACAAAAAACCCCCGCTTTTTGAGTTTTAAGCGGGAGTTTCGCCTTTTCATCTATTAACTTTTCCGGACAATATTGAAGTAAGAACGGACTGTCAGGAAGTAATAGCCAATATAGATAAGCACATAAGCAACCATGCTCATTATAAGCGGGAGCTTGTCGGAAACTTGGAATATTTGGTTGGCTGTTTTAAGTGCAAAGATGCTGTGCAGGATTCCTACGACCAAAGGGGCAACAAAGACAAAGGCAATTTGTTTGCCAATGGCTTTCTTCATTTCCTTAGGAGTAACCCCTACTTTGCGTAAAATGTCATATTTGCCTTTATCGGCATTGGCTTCAGACAACTGTTTGAAATAAATAATAGAACCGGTGGCAATCAGGAAAACGAGTCCGACAAATGTGCCTATAAAGATCATCATACCCGTAGCCTCTAGTCCACTCTTATAAACTTCATAATAACTTGTAGCTTTCTCATTCGAGGCTTTCGCAATAGCGGCCGTCAGTTCCTTACTGCTCCCCTGGTCCTTTACATTGATTAAACGGATTTCTTTTTCCTTTAGTCCGGAGTCTGCTTTTAAAGCTTTTTGGTAGACCTCATCCGGCACAATAACCGCATTGAAATACCCGTTTTTTAATGGATATGCCCCACTCTTGACAACCTTCAAATCAATAGTTTCTTTCCCTGCAACTAAGGAAAAAGTCTCTGGAACATTTAAACCCATTTTCTCCATGACAGAAGAAATTTGTTCATCTCTATGCTGGATTGCTTCTCCCGTTCCAAGTTTTTGCTCCACATCCCTTCCGAAAGTTTGAGCCCATTTCTTAAATTCGCTAAACGCTACAATCGTCGAATTATCTTTGTCCCCCAGCTTAGAAGCATCCAGTTTTTTACCCGCATCATGCACTTGTCCTTTCACTTGAAAAGTTTTTATGGTCATATCCTTCTCAACAGGATGATCTCCTTTAAACTCATTGAGAGCCTGATCCACTTTCCTGTTCAGTTCGGGGGAGGTCACTTCGTAACTGTAACTGTATGGAGAAGCTTCCGCGGCTTGATTACTAACATTAAAGTAAAGCGAAACCGAAGCTCCGATAGCAACCAGCGTAACTGCACTGAGGGTAGCAATCGTCGCCAGGGTAGTTGCATTTCCTTTGATCCGGTACAGCAATTGGGATGTACTTACCAGGTTCATGCCGCTATAAAAACTTTTTTTATTTCTGCGTCTGACTCTGATCAGGATAACCGTAAAGAAATGAAACAGCAGGTAAGTTCCGGCTACGGTCAGGAACAGAATCGCCAACGGAAGAAGCATAGGGTTGCCAAATTTCGTTAGCATTTTCAAAAAGTTATAGGCCAGATAATATCCGGAACTGATCATTGCAACGGCCAATAAGGCAATCACAAAAGACCCCTTAGGCACCTTCTCTCCACGGCTTTCCGCCTTAAAGAGATCGATCAGCTTAAAACGGTAAATCAGTCTGTAACCCTGGAAAGATGTATACAAAATAATGACAAAGAATACAACAGCCGTGTTGAGAACTGCTGCCGCAGGTATCTCAAAATTTACACCGATATCTACACCCATAAGCATAAGCAGCAGCTTGGTAAAGCCACTGGATAACAGGGCGCCAATTCCGATTCCAACTATCAGGGCGATGAGCCCCATAAACAGATTCTCATAGGCCAACATCTTGGCGATTTGTCTTTTTCTCACACCCAGAAGCGAGTATAACCCTACTTCTTTCTTGCGTTTCCGTGTGAAAAAGCCATTGGAATAAATGATAAACAAAGCGGAAAACAAGATTAATAATACACCGGAGAAAGTAAAGGCCCCTGATATTTTCTTGGAAGCATCAGCCGCTTGCTGGATTTGGGAATTATACTTAATCGCTGCAAAGACGTAGTAGATCACAATACTAAATATCATAGAAACAAAATAAATGAAATAGTTTTTGAAATTCTTTCTGATATTACGCAAAGCAAGATTAAATAACGTCACTTACTCCACCCCCGATAGATGACAGCATGTTCAGAATGGCGTTAAAGAATTGTTTACGGGTCAGGTCTTCCTTACGCAGTTCGGTAAACAGTCTGCCATCCTTAATGAACAGGACCCGTTGGCAGTAGCTGGAAGCAAAAGCATCATGAGTAACAAGAAGAATCGTAACTCTATCTTGTTCATTCAGCTCTTTCATACTTTCCAGCAGATCGGTTGCCGATTTGGAATCCAAAGCGCCTGTCGGCTCGTCCCCCAGGATCAGGCTCGGGTTGGATACCATCGCACGGGAAGCCGCACAGCGCTGCTTCTGGCCTCCGGAGATCTGGTAAGGGTATTTATCCAGAATCGGATCAATGCCGAATTTTTTGGCGATGCGGACTACCCGCTCATCAATTTCAGCAGCTTTAACATGGGAAAGAGCAAGTGGCAGTGCTATGTTTTCCCGGACTGTCAGAGAATCAAGCAGGTTGTAATCCTGAAAAACAAAACCCAGTTTGCTCCGGCGAAACAGCGCCAACTGCTCCTCTTTCATTCTCACAATACTTTGGCCGTCAATTATGATATCACCTGAAGTAGGTGTGTCGATAGTGGAAATTATGTTCAGAAGAGTTGTTTTTCCGGCACCGGATGGGCCCATAATTCCGACGAATTCCCCTTCATTCACTTCCAAATCAATATGGTCCAAAGCCATATACATATTATTTTTAGCACCGTAAGTTTTCGTAACACCTTTTGTAATCAGTACAGGTTTCGTCATTGTCTTTCTCCCTCTTTCTTGCACGTTTTCTCGATAATCCAAGTATCTATCAAATCCGAATAATCAACCATCGATTAAAGTGACCCCATCTTACAATTTCGTCACGTAGATAGCCGCTCCGTCAGAAACATAAGGCATCTGTGTAAAAAAATACCAATACCCGCAAAAATGCTGTTTGGCATCTCATATACGCAAGTAACTTTACATGAACCGGACATAACCAGGCAGAATTGACTCAATTCTGGGGAATGTTATGTCTTCTTGATGGTAACAGATTGAACCTTGTCCACATTCTCCCCAAAGCTTCCTATTTGTTCGGACGGGTCTTTTTTGGTTTCCAGAATTCCCATAGCCTTTTCCGTTCCGGGCATAGCGACCATATCCGCATCATCTGCTATGACGATCTGATCAGCATATGTGCGGCCAGGACCAACTATATAATTACCTTCATACTTCACGCTTACCTGATTGCCGTCCAAGGTCAAGGAAGAACTTTCTTTTTTAGCAAAAAGCAGGGGCTTTCCTTTGGATACATTCGGGAACGAACTTAAAATCTCCGTTTTGTCTTTGTCGATGATTTTCCTGAATAACCCTTTCTTTTGAAGAGAATCTGCTGTTGATTTGCTCATGATCAGAACCGTTTCATCCCCCTGTTTGGCTACTTTAATCTTTTGTATTTCATTACTGGCAAGATCAGATTTTTTCTCCTCTATCTTGGCTTCCACCTGTTTAAAATCACCAAAAATAAGAACACCGTTCGCCCCCTCCCCAAATAAAGAACAACCGGAAAGCAGAATTGCAAATAAAGCAAGTGAAAGGCCGAAACCTGCCATTTTTCTCATTAGACATCTCTCCCATCTTTTTTAAGTAGAGGCTGTATCCTCCCCAATACGCTTTACCCTATCAATCCGAGAAATAAGGTTCTATCGATTAAGGTGACCCAGTATGACAGTTTTGTAAGGTTAGGCAGAACCTGCCCGGCTATTTTATAAGTTACAAAACGGTATAAAACAGTATAAAAAAGAAGCAGTCTAGCCGCATCGCGGACCGGACTGCAAAGTTATTGCTCTCTTATAGTTTCCAGGGTTTTACTGAATCAATGTTGTTTTACTGAATTGCATACAAAATGAAATTAAGCAGAAATATCCCCGCTATACCATACAAAACAGAAGGAATGTACCGGATATAAAGCACAATAGCCATAATTAAAGTAAGCAGTGTTGGCGAAGAAAGAAATAATGCCGGCAAGCAGTTCCTGCTTGATTGTGGTTCCGCAGCGATCCAATTGGAAAACCTCTTGGATTTTTACATCGTTATTATAACCGAGGCTCTTGAAGAAATCCATCATATACTGCAAATTCTGGGCATTCTAATAGCAGGAGGTGAGAAGATGGCCAGAAGAAGAAACCGCAGAACGGCTTGGCCCGGCGCTGAGCAAAGCCTGATATTTTCAAAGCGAAAGTAGCGGAAAAAGAAGGATTTAAAGCCGTCCGGGGAAAGCCCGATTCCGTTAAATATGAAGTAGCACGTTCCTTGGGAGTTCCATTGCATCAGGGATATAACGGGCACCTCAAATCCGAGGATGCCGGAAAAGTGGGGGGACGAATCGGGGGCTCCATGGTTAAGGAAATGATCCGGATGGCTAAAGAGCAGATTTCCGATTCCAGCCCTGAACAAAGAGGAAGCAGCAGCCGGCGTAATAAAATGTAGCAAGAATCAAGGATTAGCCTCATAGACTGTACTGTACGAAGATTATGAGATGCAGGTGAGGCAATGAAAAATCAACCTCTGTCATCCAATATCAATTGGAAGTCTATTCATGCTCAGGCAAACGAAGTTCTGGGAGAAGACTTTTGGCAGGATATGGCCGGACTTCTCCCTAAAAACGGCCCCCGCATTGATGTATACCAAACCGAGGAAGAATGGTGGATGAGTGCCGAACTTCCAGGCCTTTACTCAGCTGAGCAGATATCTCTTTGTGTCAGCGGCCATGGACTGGTTTTAAGAGGGGAACTGGTTCGCCCGTTTTCAGTAATGGATCATCAAATTTTGCGGGCAGAACGTTTTTTTGGACCCTTCGAATGCAAGGTGCCGTTTCCCGCCCAATCAAAGCTGGATTTTAAGGAGATGACAGCCCATTATTACAACGGGCTTCTAACCGTTCGTATTCCCCTTCAGCAAGATCAAAAAGAGACAAAGATCCCCATAGAATTTGCCTAAATTACAGCTTGAACTCAATGTTCATTTCCTGAAGATGAACACCGGTATCTTTAAAAAGCGATACTTCCAGGAGACCGTCCTGAAAAACAGCTTTCCCCATTCGGCTGGCAACTTTACAGGGTAAAGGAATGATTTCCGTCTGATCCTTAGGTAGACCTTCCACCCTCAGCTGATGATCACCTGCAAATAGTTTAATCCGCTTTAGGTCAGTTTCTTCAGGGAGATGCAGACGTGCTTTCATTTTATGTGATAAATCAATCAGTTCATAGTGAAAGTTCCCGTTTTGCGAATTTAGGGCAGCCTGCTGCTGCGTTCTCGGCGAAGCAGGCGCAGCATTAGCTTCCGACTGACACTTTCTGTCCGGAACCGGGGACCCCGTCATTTGTTCGTTAAATTGCTTCATATAATCTTGCAGCCAGGACCAATCCGTACCCTGACCAAAAAAGAAGGGAATGTTCTGAAGCGGGGAGTTTTGTTTAAACCATTGTTCAAATACCCCCCAGTTGAACCATCCGCCCGGACCCGGTTGTTGATTTGTCATCGTATACCACCTCATTGATTATTTTCAGGGTTTATCTGAACTAACTGGCCTGGAGGCCAGGCTGAAGGGAGGGATCGCTTTGGCTCGTATTCATTTTGGTTCCGTTCAAATCGGTTCTATCTCGGATTCTTCGGCCGTTCACTCAGGGGAAAACCATCTGATTGGATGGAAACAGGCCAGCAAAAAAAATGAAGGCTTCGGTAAACTGGGGGGCCGGAAAAACCAATATGCAAACAGCAGTCACGTTGTATGTGATAAGGATGTGTTGGATGAAATAGGCCCGGAAATGAATGAGAAGCCATGATCCGCTGGCTGGCCGGCCGAATAAGCCGTAAGCCGGAATCTTCTACTATCCAGCCTTCAGATATCAGGCGGCTGGAAACCAGGATACAGGAACTGGAAAGGCTGTTGAAGGAAACTCTTCGGGAGCAGAAGCAGGCCCCGGCTTCTGTTCCTCCGCCTCAGCAAACATCTCCTCCAAACATACACATTCATACGATGCATGTACATCATGCCACGATGGATAGTCTGAGTTTCCGTCTGGATGCTTTGGATATAAAAGAATTAAGCGGCTCCTTGAATCTTGGTAATAATTTTGGTACTAACATGAAAAAACCTTCACCTGCAAAATCCAAAACCACTCCGGAACTCCATACGAATCAACGGGAAATAACTGAATCAGCCGAAAAACGGAATAACCCTCCCACGCGTCCGGAGCGAAGGTTCTCCCGACCAGAGCTTTCTTCGCCTAGTGGAACGGTACCCATTACTTCGACCGCATCCGGCTTCAAAATTTCCCCAGTTCAAAAGGATAACCGGTAAAACTGCGAAGAAAGAGGTGCAGACATGGGTTCATCCCTGCTCTCCCCCCAATTTGTTATCGGAATGATCCGGATCGGCTCTATCGAAGGGGCCTCCTGTTTCAATATGGGAAATAATTATCCCGCTGCCTTCGAAAATCACCAAAAGCTGACCCAGGGATTCGGTTCAATTGAAGGTGACGGTAATCATATCGATGGAACAAAATCTTTGCTGCACGATTCTGACTTTATTGATATGATGAACCTGCCGGGCACCGAAGTGCCAGATTGGCTGCAGCGGCTCATCCAGGAATCCGCCGGTCAAACCGGCCTCGGTAAAGCCTAGAACGGGGCCTCCTGTGGAGGTTTGAAACTTACAGGGAACGGGTGCCAATGTCGGTGACGTTCCCTGGTTTCGCGTGTCCGCATAATCAACATCTGGAATAAAACCCGCAGGTAAATACCTGGGACTCCATATTAGCCTATTCGGAAAGAACAGCATTCGTACCCGAAAGTATAAAAGGAAATAGTTCCCCGCCCTCTCACCTGTGAAAAACTGTAAATCTCATGAACAGAATACTCATATTGACATTTAATACTTCGGCCAATACAATAATTGTGTATGGTTATAAATGTATTTTATGGAATATATACCTTAATATAAAGTCATTTATACATCTCGTTTGTCCATTCTGGAGACAATTCTCATTCAAGAATTTTAAAGATTTAGTTCCTGAATCGTTCTGACAACAACTTTGGGGCTTAGGTGATCCATAGGAATAACTTTTCATGTTTTCTCCGTAGCAGGACAAGCCTGATCAAACACACACCTCGTTAACAACTTCAACGGTCGGTTAAGAGACATCTGTTAATGTACAAGTTGCTTCAAGCATACTACCGGTTCAGCTTTCCATACAAGCTCTGATCCAGCTATTTACAACTCTCTGAAAGAAGGTGAACCAATTATTCATGATAAAAGAGTATTTCCGGCTATATACAAAAATAACTTTGACGAATAAAGTAGGATTTTTATGGTACTTGGTTTTCCCATTAGTTGCGTTTGTTGTCTATCATTATGATTGGATCAACAGTAAACCCGATATTCAATCCTTTTATGTTCAAACAAGTATGTTCATAGCGTATATTATATTCGTTATGTCTATTGACGTAACCACCAGTTTAATTGCTATGAGAGAAACGGGATTTCTTAAAATGTTTAAATTCGTTTCCGGCAGCAAGTCGGCTATGATTATGGGCAAAATACTCAATCAGCTCGCCTTTCTTCTTCTTGCCACCTTGATATTCTCCGTCATTACTGGCCTGATGATGCTTGATGATCTAAAAGATGCAGGAATATTTGTAATCTGTTCCCTGTTTTCCAGTTTGTTTGCATCCATTCCGGTAACCTTTTTCTTTTTGATCCTCCTGCTTATTCCCATTAAACAAGAGTCTTTGGTTACTATCTTAAATATCCTTTTATTTGCCTTATTTTTTATCACGGCCAAGAGCCTGTCCCATTCCGCTTCATGGGGCATCCTACTACTGTACCTGAATCCTTTGGAGTTAATAAGAAGCCTAACTTTCCTTGTAACGGAAATCATAACGGGCAACAGTTTTCATAATTTTGGTTTATTATCCATAGGAACAGCCGGTTCAGCCTATTTTATCTTAGGCTTATTTAGTCTGAAGTGGATGAAAATTACTTCACCTACACAGCGAACGTAGAATATGGAGGAAGCTATGATATCAATACAAAATCTGACCTTTCAACACAAAGGATCCCCTAGAAAAAATTTGGATCGTTTAAACGTTGATTTTCACCCCGGAATAATCAATGTACTTATTGGGAAAAACGGGTCGGGCAAGACCACGTTATTTGATTTAATTACAAACCTTATCAAAAGACCTGAAGAAATACGGGGAGTACCGGAGGACAGGGAGATCATCTATCAGCTGGAAGGGCTTTTATTCCCCAATGTTCTTAAAGGGAAGGATCTTTTTAGATTTTTTCTATACACGGATTATAAAAACAAAATCAAACTCTCCAATGCCCCGTACTTGGATGAACATATGGCTCCTTCTGAAATAGAATTAATGAAAAGAGTATGGCATGCCAAATATGGCCAATTGTCCATTGGAGAAAGAAGATATCTTAGTATTCTCGCCATTACCCTGATGAAAAGAAACCTTTACATTTTCGATGAGCCGACGTCCGGGGTCGATCCGGAAGCAAGATTTCAGATTCTGAAAAGAATAGAAGCTCTTTGTCTGCATACAAATGCCGTTGTGTTACTTTCCACTCATACTCTGCATGAATTCGAGAAAATTCATTGCAAGATTCATTTGCTGCATCAGGGAAAGCTAAAATTTGAAGGCTCTTATATGAAGTTTTTAGAGAGTACACAACATCACGATCCTGACCAGGCTTTTAATCAAAAAGTTCAGTAGAACTTTCCCCAACGCTTGGATAGATAACGCCCATGCTGGCTGCACTAAAACAAGGCTGCCCTTTATCAGGGACAGCCTTTTAAAATACTGGTGGATAAATACAGGCTATTTTACCAAAAGAACGGTCCGGGGCCGCCGAAAAACCCACCTCCGTAACCGTAAGGTCCAAAGCCCCATCCTCCAAATGCGGCAGGTCCAGTTCCAATGGCAAGCAAATCAAACAAAACTAAGGGAATAACGGCTTTGGTATGGACTTCCTTCCCATTGTTTGCAGAAAGGTACAATTTGTCTCCCTTGACCCGAACCAGCTTTCCGCTCACCTGGGACCCATCCTTTTTATAAGCCACAATATGCTGGCCAACCCATTTTTGTACGTCCTCTTTACTAAGCTTCGTGTTCATCCGTCCACCTCCTATCTTGCGGGGTGTGTCCTACCGCTATACAAGATATGTAAAAAAGGCAGAGCCCGATTGGATGAATGTGCTCTCAGGGACAAATGAACTATGCCTGCCGGGTACGGAGCTTACCTAACTCTGATGTGATGGCATCAATCTCACTAATGCTGAAATGGGGCTTGCTCATCACCATATCATATAAGTCTCTCAGATCCTCATATTGTTCCTCGCTTATGGAAGAAGCTTTTATGGAACCTCCGGTCGCCATCCTCAGTTTCTTTTTTATTTCCTCAAACATAAACTGTACATTTTCTTCCGACCATTGATTCAAATCCATCCTTTTCATCCTTTCGTGTAAACAGCTGCATCTATTGTACCATTATTATGAATTGACTCCATTATTTGATTTTAAGGCAGGGTCTCGTGATCCTTATACATAACATCTCCTGCCGTAATCACACTTTGACCTTGCGTCAAATCCGTCATCCATGCCATGAAAAACTCCGCCTCCTCTGCAAGCGGATAACAAAATAGGCTTACTTTGTCGGTAAACAGTGATTCGCCCAGCATGGTTCCTTTGTTTCTTAATTCATTCTGGACTTTGCCCAGCCGCGTATAATCAAGGTCAATACGGATCTCCTGGTGTAAAATCCGGTAAATTGGCCTGGCCGCTTCAATAGCGGCAACAGCCCCATCCGTATAAGCCCTTACCAGGCCTCCTGCCCCCAGCAGAATCCCGCCAAAGTAACGCGTTATTACAATAACGATATTTTGCATTTTTTGATTACGGATGACTTCAAGGATAGGTTTCCCGGCTGTTCCGCTGGGTTCTCCGTCATCTGATTGCTTCTGAATCTGATTGCGTTCGCCAATCATGTAAGCTGAGCAGTTATGAGTAGCCATTGCATGCTGCTTTTTAATCTTCTGAATAAACTGGACCGCTTCCTCTTCCGTATAAACGGGCTTCGCATGACCGATAAAACGGGAACGCTTAATCACGATTTCGGCTGCATTTTCTTGTTGTACTGTCTTATACTGTGGAATCATTCCTAACCTTCCTGTGTTTTCTTTAATTGCCTATTTCATACCATTTTACACAATTCAAAATATTTGTACAATATGGAAATTTGATTATAGGAATAAACTCCTCCTTCGGGAGGAGTTTATTCCCGCATACAAAGTATGGCTGATATAAAAAGGGTAAAGGACGGAACTACCAAATCGCCCCATCCCCATCCCTTTTCATTATTTAAGTCTTTGCTCCAGTTTGGCTTTATTTTCTTCATAACCCGGTTTGCCAAGAAGGGCGAACATGTTCTTTTTATAGGCTTCCACACCCGGTTGGTCGAATGGGTTTACCCCGGACAAATAGCCGCTTATACCGCAGGCTTTCTCAAAGAAGTAAACCATGTATCCGAAAGTATAAGCGCTCATATCCGGCAGCTTCACGATCAGATTTGGCACACCGCCGTCGGTATGGGCCAGCATCGTTCCTTCAAAAGCCTTTTTATTTACGAAATCCATTGTTTTTCCGCTCAGAAAGTTCAGTCCGTCCAGATTGTCCTTATCTTCCCCGATTGTAATTTGTTCCTGAACCTCTTCCACCAGCAGAACAGTTTCAAACAGGTTGCGGGATCCTTCCTGGATGAACTGTCCCATAGAGTGAAGGTCCGTCGTAAAGTCAACGGAAGAAGGATATATCCCCTTCTGGTCTTTCCCTTCGCTCTCTCCGAACAGCTGCTTCCACCATTCAGATATGTAGTGAAGGGAAGGCTCATAGTTCACCAGGATTTCAATTGCTTTTCCTTTGCGGTGAAGGGCATTGCGGACAGCTGCATATTGATAGCTGGCATTTTGGGCCAGTTCCGGGGTCGAGTATTCTTCGCGGGCATCGGCAGCCCCTTTCATCATCTCTTCAATATTGATCCCGGCAACAGCAATCGGAAGAAGGCCAACCGGGGTTAATACGGAAAAGCGTCCGCCCACATCATCCGGAATAATGAAGGATTCATATCCCTCTTCATTAGCCAACTTTTTCAAAGCCCCTTTTTCCCGGTCTGTAGTGGCATAAATCCGTTTGCGGGCTCCCTCTTTTCCATATTTCTTTTCCAGTACTTCACGGAAAATACGGAATGCAATAGCGGGCTCTGTAGTTGTCCCCGATTTGGAAATTACATTCACCGAGAAGTCTTTACCTTCCAACACTTGAAGCAAATGGTTCACATAAGTGGAGCTGATATTTTGTCCGACAAAATAAATCTCCGGTGTACTGCGTTTTTCCTTGGGCAGCTGGTTATAAAAGCTGTGGGTAAGCATTTCAATCGCTGCCCGGGCTCCCAGATAAGAGCCGCCAATTCCGATCACCACAAGGGCATCCGAATCAGATTGAATTTGTTTCGCCGCTTTTTGAATGCGGGCAAATTCCTCTTTATCATAATTAACGGGGAGATCGATCCATCCTAGGAAGTCAGAACCTGCCCCGGATTGATTATGTAGAAGGTCATGGTCCGTTTTTACCTGGTCTGCCAGATAATCCACTTCATGGCTGGACATAAACGTTAGGGCTTTGCTGTAATCAAACTGTATTTTTTTACTCAAAATTCTCTCCTCCTTGTTCTTCTTTTTCTCTCCTTAGCATACTTTTTTGCTTGTCTCTTTGCAAGTTCACAGAGGTATAACAGCATGTTACAATGATTAAAACAGAACAATCTTTTAATCCTGGCGTTTGAGAAGAAAGAGCCATTTCGATGAATTTATTTCCAGTATGCGTTTTCCCAAACATACCGGATCTTGCGTTCGTGGGAAACTTATCCTCCTTCCCGGAAAAAGCCCTCTTTTCTTTCAGTTATATAAAATCTGCCAGAAAACGGCAGGCACTTTTTTCACAAACCAAGGACAATTACTTGCACAGGGGTGAAAATATGAAGCGTATCGGATTTATTGGACTTGGCACGATGGGGCTTCCTATGGCCCTTAACCTGGTTAAAAAGAATTATCCGGTAAAAATATATAACCGGACGGCGGAAAAAGCGGAGAAACTTGTTCAGTCCGGGGCCGAACAGGCCTTTTCTCCGAAAGAGGCGGCAGCTGATACAGATGTCGTATTCACAATGCTGAGCAATGATGCAGTAATCCGCGAAATATTTTATGGGAAAGACGGACTTATAGAACAGCTTGCAGAGGGCCAGACAGTCATTGACTGCAGCACGGTTTCACCCAAACTGAGCCGGCTGCTGTATCAGGATTTGGCGGCCAAGGGAGTCCGTTTTCTGGATGCTCCCGTTACGGGGAGCAAGCCAGCCGCAGAAAGTGCCACTCTCTTGTTTATGGTAGGAGGAGACAAGGATACATTTAATCAGCACTACGATCTTTTGATGGATCTAGGAAGTAAAGTTTTGTATATGGGGCCTTCCGGGTCTGGTTCGTATACCAAGCTCGCCCATAATACGATTGTGGGGATTAACGCAATCGGCCTTATGGAAGGGATGTCCCTGGCCGCTAGAGCCGGCCTGGATACTTCCTTGTTTCTGGAAATTGTCAAAGGAGGAGCGGCCAACAGCCGGCAGGCTGAACTGAAGGGCGAGAAAATAATCAACGGCGATTACAGCGTCCAGTTTTCCCTCCAGCTTATGCTCAAAGATTTGCTGCTCGCTTCAGAGCTGACCGGAGAATTCCAGCTCCCAACCCCTCTTCTTCATGCAGCAACTTCCCTATTCCAAATGGGTCTCAGCAAAGGACTCGGTGAGAAGGACTTATGTGCGGGAGTGCAGTGCTATGAGGAATGGATGGGCCATACAGTCGGCCATCAGGCTTCTGTTAAAACCCAGGAAACTTAAAAACAGCAAAAATCCTCATTCCCTTGAAAGGAATGGGGATTTGCTTCACAAGCTTACAAATTTTTAAGAAAGAAGAGCCTTCACTCTTTTCGCCACGTTTTCAGGAGTAAACCCATATTCGCGCATTACTATGTCTCCAGGAGCAGAAGCGCCGAATGTGGTGATACCAAGAATATCCCCTTCGTCCCCTACATAACGCTCCCAACCAAGCGGCATTGCCATTTCCACAGCCAGACGCTTTTTGACTGCAGGGAGAATCACTTCATCTTTATACGATTGAGGCTGCTTCTCGAACAGTTCCCAGCTTGGCATGCTAACTACGCGAACGTGAATGCCTTCCTCGGCGAGCAGTTTCTGCGCGGCTACTCCATGCTGGACTTCAGAACCGGTTGCCAGGATGAGGGCATCTGGTTGTCCGTTAGGCGCATCAGCCACTACATAAGCTCCCTTGGAGAAATTCTCACGAGCTTTCTTCACGGAACCTTCCAGGTTAGGCAGCGCCTGACGGGTTAGCACAAAAGCGTAAGGGCCTTCCTCCGGATGATTCATCGCGTAGCGCCATGCTTCCGTCGTTTCTGTAGCATCCGCCGGGCGGAAGACAGTCAATCCCGGAATGGAACGCGCTGCCGGAAGCTGTTCGATTGGTTCGTGGGTAGGCCCGTCTTCTCCTACTCCGATACTGTCATGGGTTAGCACATAGATCACGGGCTGCTTCATCAAAGAAGCCAGACGCATAGCCGGACGCAGGTAATCCGAGAAGACGAAGAAGGTACCTCCGTAAACACGGAGACCGCCGTGAAGACTCATACCGTTCATTGCTGCCGCCATACCGAACTCACGGACACCAAACCAGACGTTGCGTCCGGCGTAATTATCTGCATTGAATACCGGTGCCCCTTTGATTTCCGTATTATTGGAGCTTGCCAGGTCAGCAGAACCGCCAATCAGCATTGGAACGGCTTTTGCTGCGGCATTGAGCGCGTTTCCGGAAGCGGCACGGGTAGCGATTCCTTTATCTTCCGTACTGTAAGTCGGAAGATCAGCGTCCCAGCCTTCCGGAAGCTTTCCTTGTTCCATGTCCTTGAACTGCTTGGCCAATTCGGGATACTTCGCTGCGTATTCTTCAAACATGCTATCCCATTCCTTGTTCGCCTGAATGCCTGCTTCTTTGACTTTGCCATAGTGTTCACGGACTTCATCCGGTACATGGAAATCAGGCTTAAGCGGCCAGCCATAATACTCTTTAGTAAGCCTTGTTTCTTCCTTTCCGAGAGGAGAACCATGAGTACCGCCGTGGCCGCCGACACCGGCTTTGTTAGGGCTACCGTATCCGATCGTTGTTTTCACTTCGATCAGCGTAGGGTGTGCTGTTTCGGCCTTGGCTTCCACGATTGCTTTATTGATAGCTTCAATGTCAGTTCCGTCCTCTACACGAAGCACATGCCAGCCATATGCTTCGAACCGCTTTTGGACATCTTCATTAAATGCCATGTCGAGGTCCCCGTCCAGGGAAATATCGTTGGAATCGTAAAACATAATCAGCTTGCCGAGTTTGAGAGTTCCTGCAAGGGAAACAGCTTCGGAAGCAATCCCTTCCATCATATCCCCGTCCCCGCAAAGCGCAAAGGTATAATGATCAATAAGTTTATAATCTTCTTTGTTATAAGCAGCCGCTAGATGAGCCTCGGCCATTGCCATACCTACAGCCATTCCCACACCTTGTCCAAGAGGTCCGGTGGTCGCGTCAACACCTGGGGTATGCCCGTATTCCGGATGGCCTGGCGTCAGGCTGCCCCACTGGCGGAAGTTTTTAATTTCTTCCATCGGCAGGTCATACCCGCAAAGATGAAGCAGGCTGTAAAGCAGCATGGAACCATGTCCTGCAGAAAGAACAAACCGGTCACGGTTAATCCAGCCAGGGTTTGCCGGATTATGTTTCATCTGCTTGGTCCATAGTGTGTACGCCATAGGCGCTGCTCCCATTACAATCCCGGGGTGGCCCGAGTTCGCTTTCTCAATGGCGTCAATTCCGAGTGTCCGGATAGTATTGACCGCTAATTGCTGAATGGATTGGTTCTTTGCTGTCATATTCAAAAACCTCCTATATCGAAATCCCTGATCTTATTATTCTGACGGTGCATTATTCCTAGTGTAAATCTTGCCTTGTACCATTTCAAGGAAACTGCCGGAAGATTCCGCCATCAATCCCCATTAAAATACGACGGTTTTGTTTCCATGAACCAGAATGCGGTCCTCCACATGCCATTTAACAGCTCGTGCCAATACAATCCGTTCAATATGCCGTCCGATCCGCTTGAGATCCTCCACATTATCCCGGTGGCTTACTCTTTGTACATCCTGCTCAATAATGGGCCCTCCATCAAGTTCTTCCGTTACATAATGGGCCGTGGCTCCAATAAGTTTGACTCCCCGTTCATGCGCCTGTGCATACGGCTTACCGCCTACAAATGCCGGCAGAAACGAATGATGGATATTGATGATTTTGTTTTTATAATGATCAATAAAGGCCGGGGAAATAATCTGCATATAACGGGCCAGAACAATGACATCCGCTTTACCGTCCAGCAGCTCGAGATGCTTCTGTTCCGCTTCTTCCTTCTTACCCTTAATCACCGGTACATGAAAATACGGGATGCCAAAAGGTAGAACCAGTTCTTCCATGTCCGGATGGTTGCTGATCACCATCGCAATGTCGGCATCCAAATCCCCTGCCCTCCAATGCCAGAGCAGCTCCAGCAGACAATGGTCCTCCTTGGATACAAACAGGGCAAGGCGTTTCTTCTCGCTTGCAACGAAGAGCTTCCACTGCATATCAAAGCGGGATGCCGCTTCTGCAAAATCCTGCTCCAGGACGCTGCGCCGGGACCCTAAATCGGGCAGGTCAAACTCGATCCGGATAAAGAACATTCCTCCGGAAGGGTCCATCGTGTATTGATCCGATTGAATGATGTTGGCTCCCTGTTCATATAAAAAACGGGAAACAGCCGCGACAATGCCCGGCTGATCTGGACAGGAAATCAGCATTCTTCCCCGTTCTTCCCCCACCTGTCTGCTTGTATGCTCCATTCTTGTATGGCTCTCACTCACTGTTTCTCTCTCCTTCTCTCTATCTGCTTTCGGCCGCTCTATTCAGCCTGTGTTTGTTCTGCCAACTGCTCAGGACTTTGCCCGCTCAGCCATACGGTTATGCGCTGATTAATCTCTTCTTCCACTAAATCCTTGAAGATTCCCTTATCTACAACCTGGTCATACAATCTTTCAAACGGTTCACGCCCGTCGGCTTTTTTGGCCTTTGCATCCGTGCGAAGCACTTCCCATGTATTCAGTACAAAATCCCGGCAATGCTCGTCCTGCTCATGAAGGAAATGATCCAGTCTGGCAACATCCTCAATAAAGGAAGCACCGAAGCGCTCTGCTACATTGCCTCTTAGCAGGGCAATTTCAGCTTCGTACATCGGACGCTGGTTTTTTGGATCTTTCCCGATCCAAGGCGTCTCCAGAATCATTGGAAGATGGTGAAGTTTCTCATGGTTAACGACCCGGTTAATGGCGTCAAAGCCGATAAAACCGGAACCAACCGGCGAGTGACGGTCCTTCCGCGCCCCGCATTTATTTTTGCTGTCATTTAAGTGAACCACCCCGATCCGTTCAAGGCCGATCACCTGATCAAAATGCTCCAGGACTCCATCCAGGTCGTTCACAATATCATACCCGGCATCATGAATGTGGCAGGTATCCATACAGACGGACAAGCGTTCATTATGTGTAACTTTATCGATAATTGCTGCGATTTCCTCGAAACTGCGCCCAATCTCGGTTCCTTTCCCTGCCATTGTTTCAAGTGCAATATTCACGTCCGTTTCCCTGATGCCTTCCAGAACCTCGTTCAGCCCCTCAGCAATCCGGTTAATCCCGTATTCGGCATCTTTATCCGTATATGCTCCCGGATGGAGCACAATCTGTTTTACTCCGATGTAATGAGTGCGCTTAATCTCCTGCTGCAAAAATTCGACAGCCAATTGATACGTATTAGACTTATAAGAGCCCAGATTAATAATGTAAGGAGCATGCACCACGATTTCATCGATACCGTGTTTTTGCATAAGTTCTTTTCCTTCTTCTATATACTGGTCCTCGATAGGTTTACGGCGCGTATTCTGCGGCGCTCCCGTATAGATCATGAAAGAAGTAGATCCATAGGAAATGGCTTCTTTGGCCGCATTTAATAACCCTTTATTTGAAAAAGAGACATGTGAGCCTATTTTTAGCATGTAACACTGCTCCTTTGTTCATTCACTTTTCTACTTATTTTACAAGTATTGTCGCAAGAAAGCCAGAAATAAGGTATAATTACCCAGTAGAGTTTACGGCCTGTTTTCCGCATGAATCAGGTATTCCGGACTTTAGCCAAAACTTACCAGGGAAAACGGCCCCCCTGTCATTTGATAGAAATTTATTATACAGGCAGGTGAACATGCGTGCAAAACGGATTTATGTGGGTCACCGTCTTCTGGGCTGCGATCCTGCTTGGCTTTATGGCCATAGGGGGCTATTTCATGTTCAGGAAATTCTTGAAGGTGCTTCCGATGGCCGACGGTAAATCCAAGCTTGATTGGCAGAACCATTATGTAGAGGCTTCCCGGCACTTATGGACCGACGAATCCAAAGCATTTTTGGATAAATTGGTACAGCCTGTACCCAAACCGTTCCGGGACGTGGCCAGACATTCCATCGCCGCCAAAATTGGTCAGGTGGCACTTGAGGAGAAGGCCGGAGAGGTAACGAAAGACCATTGCATCAAAGGCTACATTCTCGCAACCCCGAAGAGGGACCACTCTTTTTTGATCAAATTTTTGCAGCAGGAAGAGATCGACTATTCACCTTACAAGCACATGCTCGGATAATCACTGGAAGGGTTATTCCCCATAGAAACGTCTCAAAATAACGGCTTCTGGGAAACTTTTTTGATTACCCTAAATAATACCATCCCAAACCTGGTTGAAGAATAAAAATGAAATTCGTGTATATCTTGTCTTTGCCTGTTTTTTGCAGCGGTATCAAGATTAAATGACCTATCATTGAACCTCTCATGACTAAAAGTCAGTCATGATTGAATTCACTAGTGTTCTGGGCCGATTCATAAAGCCAGCCTGCCGGCTGGCTTTAATCGTATGCCCTAATCCTCCCACACCTCGTCCATAAGCTGTTTGATTTTAGCTGTACGTTTCTTTGTTTCTTCTTTATTAGTACGCCAGATGCCATCCACTTTTTCTACCACGTCGCCGGCCTTCACATCCCCTGCCACTTCCTTCTTGGGAACATCCACCATATCTCCGTCCAATTCAATTACCACGTAGCCTTCTTCCAAACGGTCCACGATAGCCAACATACCAGATCTCCCTACCTTTCTGTTTGCATGCGGATTTGTTTGCCGTCACTGATAGCCGCGATTGTGCCTTGCTCGTCATTCCGGTACACTTTAACGCCCTGTTTCTCCAATCTTTGCAGCACTTTCTCTTTAGGATGCCCGTATTTGTTCCCTTTCCCCACTTGGATAACTGCTGCTTTGGGTTTAACCTTGTTTAAAAATGCCGCTGTAGTGCTGCTGTTAGATCCGTGATGTCCAACCAGCATCAGATCAGCCGATAATTCTGCTTTTGAAGCAATCATGTCCTGTTCACTTTCCGATTCGGCATCACCTGTGAGCAAAATGGCGTTGGCTCCGTGCGTCAAACGAACCACTGCACTGTTATTATTATTATCCTTATAAGATTTCACCGGAGCAAGCATCTCTACCTGCACATCCGGGTCCCAGTCCAGTTTCACCCCTGCTTTGGCCGTCGTAACCTTCAGCCCTTTTTGTTTGATCGAAGTTAACAGCGACTCATAGGTTTTGGTATTACTGGAGGCCTTGGGCAAGTATACCTTGCCGATATCCAGATGATCGATGACCTTATCTAGCCCGCCGATATGATCCGCATCCGGATGAGTTCCGATGACAATATCCAGTTTAGTGATCCCGTACTTTTTCATATAGTCCAGCATCAGTTGCTCCTTGTCGTTATCTCCGGCGTCAATCAGCATGGTCTTGCCATTTGGGGAAACTAACAGTTGGGATGCACCTTGTCCGACATCGAGAAACAGTACTTTCAGACCACTCTGGTCCAAAACGCTGTCTCTTAAATAGTCTGGGCCTTTCGAAGCGGCAGGTGCTCCGGCCATCGTGCATCCCGTCAGTCCCAGTAATCCTGCTAACAGCAGAAGGGATATAAGCCATTTCTTGATGTTCATCTTCCATTTAACTCCTTTTTCAGCATGCTTCCAGTTCTCTTAATCTCTTAGGCATAATTATGCAAATCACGCATAAGAACTCCTGTTCTATCATACCATATACATGGTTTTCCGCATATAAGCCGAAGGTCTTGAATTCCTTGATTGTAAGAGAGACCCAGTAAAAATGAACAAAAAGTTCCGGCAATATTAGCGCTTGTTCCTGCCCCTGCTTTTCCTATACACTAAACTAAGAATGCCTGTTCCGAATGAAATGAGATGATGCAATGGATAAAAATAAAGACCAAACCGATCACTTTTTCGAAAGTACTGCCTTGACGCCCGAGTTAACCAAACAAATTCTCGATAAGCTTCAGTTTGAGAAACTGCGCCGCAAAAAAGCCATAGTTACGCTTCATGATCAGGGTCTGATGCATAAAGCCATAACGGAGTCTTACCGGATCCATCGGCCAATCACCCTGCTTATACGGCTTCAAACCGGAGAAACGGCTGAAATCACCGGTGTGGTCACCGGTATTAATCAAGTGCTGGAGCGTATTCGCATGCTTCATCTGAACGGAATGGAGTGGGTGCCAAAAGACAGAATTATAGGAATCAAAATGGAGTTAATTTCTTAACTATCCGTTCCTTTAACAAGGAGCGGATTTTTTATTCTACGTGCATGCAGAAGGAATAATTGGAAAACCTAACCTCAAGATGAATGCGAAGGAGAATCCATATGTTCAAAAAATTGTTCGGTTTGCTCCAAAAGGTTGGAAAAGCATTAATGCTGCCTGTTGCTATCTTGCCTGCGGCAGGAATCTTGCTTGCTTTCGGCAACCTGCTCCATAATCCTGATTTTTTGCAACTTGCTCCTTTTTTTCAGACCCCTATTATCCAGGGCCTGGCCAGTGTAATGGAGAATTCGGGAAATATTGTATTCAGCAATTTATCTTTGCTCTTTGCGGTTGGAGTGGCAGTTGGCCTTGCCGAAGGAGAAGGTGTGGCCGGTCTTGCGGCCATTATCGGCTATTTGGTTATGAATGTAACCATGGGGACTATTCTCGGGGTTACTCCCACCCTGGTTCAAGAAAACATGGCTTATGCGAATGTGCTTGGTGTTGATACGCTTCAGACCGGAGTATTCGGGGGAATTATTATAGGGATTCTTGCTGCCTATCTGTACCGGAGGTTTTTCAAAATCGAGCTGCCAGCTTACCTGGGTTTCTTTGCAGGAAAACGGTTCGTCCCTATCGTCACGGCGGCCGCTTCCCTGTTAGTGGGAATCATTATGGTATTTATCTGGCCGTATGCCCAAAGCGGGTTAAACGCATTTTCCCACAGCATGGTAGATTCTAACCGGACTTTATCCGCCTTTATTTTTGGTGTTATTGAACGTTCTCTGATCCCCTTTGGCCTGCATCACATTTTCTATTCCCCCTTCTGGTTTGAATTCGGAGAATATTTAAATAAAGCGGGAGAGCTCGTTCGGGGAGATCAGAAAATCTTTTTCGCCCAGATTAAGGACGGGGTTGCGTTAACGGCGGGCACCTTTATGACCGGGAAATTCCCGTTTATGATGTTTGGGCTTCCGGCTGCCGCTCTTGCCATGTACCATGAAGCAAAACCCGAAAAGAAAAAACTGGTTGCCGGTATTATGGGGTCGGCCGCTCTAACATCCTTTTTGACAGGGATCACTGAGCCTATCGAATTTTCCTTCTTGTTCGTGGCTCCTCTGCTTTTTGCCATCCATGCTGTATTCGCGGGATTGTCCTTTATGACTATGCACCTCCTGAACGTCAAAATCGGGATGACCTTCTCCGGCGGTGTCATCGATTACATTCTATTCGGCATCATACCCAACCGTACCCCCTGGTGGCTCGTCATACCGGTAGGGCTTGTCATAGCGGTCATCTACTATTTCATGTTCCGCTTTGTGATCCGCAAATTCAACCTCAGAACGCCCGGCAGAGAACCGGAAGAGGAGGAAAATATCAAGGCCGGAGGCGGAGATCAAAACGAGCTGCCGGTGCAAATCCTTGAGGCTTTCGGAGGCAGGGAGAATATTTCTTCTCTGGACGCCTGCATTACCCGTCTCCGCATACAGGTACACAATGTGGATGAAGTGAACAAAGACAGGCTTAAAGAGCTCGGCGCTGCCGGGGTGCTGGAAGTGGGCAACAACATTCAGGCCATCTTCGGTACACGGTCTGATACAATTAAATCCCAAATGAAGCAGTTGATGGACCAATCGTGATTTGCAGCAACTGCAAAGCCCTTACTATAACAAAACATTAGCCGAAAAAAACCGATAAAAGATAAAAGGAGGTGCGTTATGGATATCGCCGCTTTATCTATGGTCATGAGCCAGGCCAAACTATCCCAGCAGGTGGGAGTCAGCGTACTGAATATAGCCAAAACCCAATCGGAACAGCAAGGCCAGGATCTTGTCAAAATGCTGCAAAGTGTACAGCCTCATCTGGGAGGTAACCTGGATATTCGGATTTAAGTAGAAATACCCGTACTCCTGTTTAGGGTAGACGGGTATTTTTATTGTTCCAGTTATCCCAATTCAAGCAGCATCTCTTCGGGACTCCTCCATCTATTCAAGATGTCTGACTACTCGTCGTGCAGCACCGCAACGAGCGCTGGAAGAGCCGAGCGGCGGAAACTCCTCCATCCATTCAAATCCGCTGTCATCCTATGTGCGGTCCCATACCATGATCCAGAAAATGGCTGCAATTAAAATAATTAATATTACACATGTAACCAACAAAGAGGACACCTCCTGAATAAGAAGTGTTTCCATAAAGTATGCCGGTATAGATGAAGAGGTTTGGTGTACTATCACGGTAATCTTTGCCAGAATGATTTTTAATTTTGGAAAGGAATCTTTATCTTATCTTTACATGGCTTTGATATTCTCTATATACCCAACAACTATTGAAGAGGAAAAAAACATGCAAAAAACAATTTTGGTTGTGGAAGATGAACATATTTTACGTGAAATTATTAAAGATTATTTGTTAAATGAAGGATATCAGGTACTGGAAGCAATAAACGGAAAAGAAGCATTAACTTTATTTGAAGAAAATGAAGTACATTTGGTTATCCTGGATATTATGATGCCGGAATTGGATGGCTGGTCTGTTTGCCGTAGGATCCGCAAGACATCCAATATTCCTGTCATTATGTTGACAGCCAGAGCGGATGAAGATGACACGCTGCTTGGATTTGAGCTTGGTGCAGATGATTATGTCACAAAACCGTTTAGCCCCCCCATCTTATTGGCACGGGCAAAACGGTTACTGGAAAGCCGATATGCCATAGAAGAAGAGACAAATGGCAATTCACTTTCCAGTTGCGGTATTCACGTAGACTTTCCCTCACGTACTGTCAAAGTAGACGGGAAAGATATTAATTTGACTTACACAGAGTTTGAAATACTAACGTATTTAATGCACAATCAGGGGATTGTTATTACAAGAGAACAATTAATTACAAAAATTTGGGGGTATGAATTTTCTGGTGATGACCGCACAGTGAATAGTCATATCCGAAATTTACGGACTAAATTAGGGGATAAATCAAAATGTATTATAACAGTTGTAAGAGCTGGTTATAAATTTGAGGGGAATGTATGAGAAAAGGAATTGTCCTAAAACTTTTTCTACTGACAACCGTCTTATGCATGCTGATTTTAGCAACCGTTTTTATGGGACAAACTATATTTTTCAAGCAATATTATGCGAACCGGAAAGTAGATGACATTAAAACCGGTATTCAATCTTTTGAGCAGGCATACTTAAATGCCGGAGAAGATGTACAAACGATTGAAAAACTGGAACAAAATTTTCACCGTGAACATGGCACATGGATCACAACGTTAGATAGTTTAGGAAACATCAAACATATAAATGATTTTTACCTGGAAATAAAATTAGACCCTTCCAGAGATAAGACATTCTCTGATCGTGTAATCAAAATCCCGCTATACAGTTTTATGAATCTGAAAGATATCCAGAAAAAAAAGGAATATATCACCAAAGGGGCCCGGTTTACTATTTTTGGAATAAAAAAAGATACGATAATAGCCCCTTGGAAATTACTGGTGGAAGGTGGACTGTTTAGTATAGAAAATAACCAATTAACATCCAGATTGGATGGATTACCTCAAGAATATTTTAAAGAGAACACGATGGATTTATCTGGAAAAATCACTAAAGTGCAGCTGTTAGAGGAAAATGCAGCACCTAATCATATTTATACAAATCATATGTTCATAGAACGAATCAAAGAATTCCAGGCAAACCTGATATTAAATGAAAATAATCCCGGATTTAATTCCTTACAGGTGCTTGATTATGAAGAAAATGGGATCAAATACAAATTGTTGATCAAACCCATAAAAGATCAGGATGGTACAACAAGCTATATATATGCCATGACATCATTGCAGCCTGTTGATGAAGCGGTGCAAATGATTAAAGATTATTATATATATTTAATTGTATTTGTACTGCTCCTGATTTTTCTGGTTTCTTTTTATTATTCAAAAAAGATTGCAAAACCTTTATTGCTTATAAACGACACAACAAAAAAAATGGCGAACCTGGATTTTTCGGAGAAAATCCCCATTAAATCAAAGGATGAAATCGGGGACTTATCCCAAAATATCAATACGCTTTCCCATTCATTACATTCACATATTCATCAATTGCAGCAAGACATAGAAAAAGAAAAACAATTGGAGAATACACGGAAAGAATTTATTGCAGGTGTATCGCATGAGCTAAAGACACCTTTGAGCATTATGAAAAGCTGTATTTCTATTCTAAAAGATGGTGTTGCCAGTCATAAGAAAGAATATTATTTTGAAGCTATGGAAAAAGAAGTAGATAAAATGGACATGCTGATTGTTGATATGCTTGAGCTGGCCAAATTTGAGTCCGGTACGTATAAAATGAAAATGGATACTTTCCATATCGATCAGGCTATTGAACATATATGTGACCAGTTATCAATGGAAATAAACAATAAGCAGCTGAATGTTCATAAAAAGCTCTCCAGGGTTAAAGTACTCGCGAATCAGCACCGGATTGAACAGGTCATTACTAACTTTATCACCAATGCGATTCGGCATACTCCGGAAAAAGAAACCATCATGATATTCACGGCAGAAGAAAATGAAAGGGTAAAAGTATGTGTAGAAAACAAAGGTTCTCACATCCCGGAAGAACAGCTGGATAAAATATGGGAACGTTTTTATCGCGGGGATACCTTTCGCCAACGTTCAAAAGACGGAACGGGTTTGGGACTTGCTATTTCCAAAAATATTTTGGATCTGCATGATGTCCGGTATGGGGTATATAATACAGAAGACGGAGTATTATTTTACTTCTATTTAAATAAAACCGTGTAGAAATTAGTTTCTGCACGTTTTTTTTCTTTAACTAATTTCGACATTACCTGCACGTTATCTTTATCTTTCTCTATTAATCTGGTTATCAAGTCAACAATGATAGAGAAAGTGAGGATGAACATGAAAATATCGCGAAATAATAAAAGAAGAATACTATCGTTAGGAGTTACACTGGCAATTGCTATTATACTGCTCTTTGTTATACAAAAATTCACTTTTATTATTGCCAATGGGGCCGTAGAGGAAAATACCAGGCAAGGTGTTACCCAACAGCAGAACCAGGTTAAGGATAGTCAAACAACTCCTGCAAAACCGGAGAAAAAGGATGGGAAACCTGCGGGAAAAGTCGTTTACCTTACATTTGATGACGGTCCTAGTAAATTAACAGGCCAATTCCTGGATGTTTTAAAAGAACATGGCATTAAAGCAACATTTTTTATGATAGGCAACAATCTGAAAAATACGAGCTTGCAAAAGAATGTACAACGGGCGGTAAAAGAAGGACACTACGTGGGTGGGCATAGTATGACACATGATAGCAAAAAGTTATACGACGGCGGACAGTTTGTACCGGAGATGAAAGAAACATTATCTCTTATCCATGATATTACAGGGACTAGTCCTAAATTAGTCCGCCCGCCTTACGGCTCTGCGCCGGGACTAAAAAGTGAGCAGATCCGCAACCAAATTGCAAAAGCTGGAATTAAAGTTTGGGATTGGACAATCGATTCCAAAGACTGGAGTTTAAAAGATAATCCAAAACAAATTGTAGAAAACATTAAAAAGGCAACGACAGAAGACTTAGAGGTTGTTCTAATGCATGAAAAACCAGAAACCTTACAAGTACTGCCTGAAATCATTGCATTTTATAAACAAAAAGGATATCAGTTTGCTGTATATAATGATGCTGACCATTTTCACCTTAATTTCCTGAAAGATAACCGTCTGTAAAGTTAGTACATGCAGTCTTTCCCAACGCGCGGCTCTCCCGGCGCGCGTTGGGAAACTGTACGGCGGGTGATCAGACCCCATGCACACAGATACGATTGTTTTTCGCAAATTCCTGTCTATTTTATTCGTCCAAACGTAAGACGATGCTTGGCCCAGTATCCCCTATTAATGTCCGTATATCCAACTCCCTTATTGTTGGCGTTATACATCTTTCCATTTCCCACATATATTCCAACATGAGACACACGCAGAAATTCGGACCAAATGCGGTTGAGAATATCTGTATTTCCATTTAGCTTGTACTTCCCTGGCTCATTCTATACCTGTATCTTTCATGCAAAACATGCCCGTTTAAAATTTTAAGGGGAAAAATATACGGATTGTCACAAAAAAAAGAAAACATAGAATATATCTAATAAAAATGAGATTATGTCATCATCCATTAGTTCTATTTCCCTTTTATTCCTAAAGAGAGTGTGAAAACAGGAAATATACTGCTGATATTTTAAACCAAAAGTAAAGGGAGAGCGACCTTCCCGCCGGATGGAAAATTGAAAGACATGAAATGAAAGGTGTTCGTTTGATCAAACCGGAAAATGGCACCTTGGAAAGCATATGGGCCCACCTCAAGAAAGTAACGGATACATTAAAATCTTGGGATTAATTATATTCCAGAACGGGGCAAATATTAATGAGATCATGTATAAAGTGCATATCAGCCGCTCTACAGTTTATCGTCAAATAGATAAAAATTAAGGAAGTCATAGTAAAGAACGTCCCTCACATGTTCTTATGTTTTAATTACCTGGCAGGATCGTGTGGGAAAAGACGAAAAGTCTTCAATTCGAGGAATTCTATATAAGCCTGTACCGTATCATTATCATAGTGCTTACCAATAAGAGATTTAAACTCTTGAATTATTCCAAGTGCATCTACAATGGCATGAATTTTGGTTGTTATTCCGCCTCTGGAGTGTCCGATGTCCTGAAATTGCTGCCCCCTTTTGCGCCCGCCCCATGCTGATGGACGCGACGATGGTTGCGTCGATCATGATATTTTCCAAATCGGGAGATACGGAAACTTGCTTTAGAATTTCATCCCATATGCCGGCCATCTGCCAGCGTCGAAAACGAGTATACACTGTTTTCCATGAACCATAATGCTCGGGTAAATCCCGCCAAGGTGCTCCAGACCTTGCAACCCAAAGCATGGCATTTAGCATCATGCGATTGTCTTTCGCAATGCGCCCACCTTGAGGTTTTCGTTCTGGTGGCAGTAAATCTTTAATTTTTTCCCATTGATCATCGCGTATTTCGTATCGTTTTTCCATATGGAAAGTTTATCATGTTTTGGAGTGAACTTATAGTTTCCGGTAAACAGGATTGGAAAGACATCATTCTAAAAACTGTATTAAATGATAATGTTACCTATATTCCTAATTCCATGACAGGAACACTCCCTAATGGCACCACGGGAGCATTAGACGATAGTTGGTGGTCAGGGCAATTTTGGCCCTTAATATGCCTGATATGAATACCAGCATGAACGATGTGACCGTTTCTTTTAAAGCAAAAGCCAATAAATTGCCAACAGCTGCCTCCGTTACTGAAAAGGCTGACTTTGTGGGAAGCAACCATATAGCGAGTACTGCTCCGGCAGATTACGTAATTCAGCCTAATCAGGTACCTGAAGTGATAATAAAAGAAGCTGGACCTATTCAGGCTGGGGAAGATTATGAAGTAAAAGGAACTGGAAAGATACTGACGATTCTACAAATACTCTATACTTTAGTTTAGATGGTACCCTGCTTAAATCTGAAGTACTGGATAATGGAGGATCTCCCGAACCAGTTGAATGGAGTTATCTTGTATCAAAGGACCAATTAAAATTAAGGGGTTAATCCGTTATTAAATTTTTTAGGCATGGGGTATGGACTTGTTCCTATATCTTACAGACCGTTGAATCCTCATTTAAGTAACTCATTTTGGAATGTTGTTTACTATTTTATGAGCTGTTTTTATATCCACTCCATATAATTCACGTATCTTTTTTATTTGCTCTATTTCTGACATTGAGTCCAACTTTAGATGCTGAATTTCATTGGGATTTCGCGTAATGATGGAGTAAATATTTTCTTGCAATATTTTCACTTGCTTACTTTTAGTTATTAATGATAATAAAAAGCTCACAGCAAGAATAGTATATAGTATAATTATCCAAATCATATCAGTCTCCTAGAAGCAAGCTGTTTTTACAGCTGTTATGCCTGCAAGCTCTGCTACTAAGTCTTTGCCAGCTTCACCTAAAGCTTTCCATTTCTCGCCTTTGGTAGTAGCACCCCAAATAATTTTTGCAGCTTCTTTAACTCCACCAAGTGCATTCACAAGACTTTTAATTTTAGCTAATTTAGCAATTGGAATTGCAGTCGTTACAATAGCTCCTGCAATAGCTAAAGAACAACCCAGCCATCCGCGTTTGACTCTGTCGGATTTAACTGTAAAGTCTATATTTTTTTCTTTTAAGTATGCATTTATTTGATTTGCATCATTGGTATTAATTATTTCATCAGGAATGCTTTCTATTTGTTCTAAAAGTTTATAACCTTCTTCTCCACCTAAATTAACAACATGATCTAATTCTGGTTCTAAATATATAGTCTGTGTCATTTGTTTTTCAGCAGCAAATGCAGAAACGCTTGGTGTGATAACTGTCAAACCCATGGCTAAAGCTAACGTTGCGCAAGTAATCTTAATATTTTTGTTCATTTTCCAACCTCCACTTTTTTAATAACAAAAAGAGTATACCATAAAATGTGGGATAAATGATAACTATTCTCAATATGAGCAAGACCCACTGTTCAAAAAGAAGATCATGTTGCACAAATTAATACCAACGTGATCCTTTTTCCATGGGTGTAGGAAGAATGGTTCAATTTATACTATGCCAGTGCTAAGCAAATGATTCCTAAATCCGAACTTGAATAAGTGTCGCTACTTATGCTATTCTTACAGCAATCTTGTTTCCCACCGAACATTTTCATGATAGCTCCCTGCAACTTGGGGAGCTATTTCTTTGCACATTGCCATAAAAAGCGTGAGCGCCTCAACAGTTAATTTTGGCGCTTTTTGTATTGCTCGTTAAGTTTGGTTGCAAAAATAGGTCCAATATTGTAGAATGGTTGCAAAAGCATGAGGAGGTGCATTTGTTTGAAAATAGTGGTTTCTCAAGTTCCACGAGACATTATAGATGTTCATGTTCCATTTTTAAATCATCTCGTTGAGCTTCACGGCTGTCTACTTTACGGGGGTAAATAAAATGCTTTAACTCTTTTTTCGCTTTATATAACGTATAAAGTCATACAATAAGCCCATTAATAATGCAATAAACAGAATATTACGCACCCAATAAAGTATTTGATTGTGAGGGAAAATAATGGGCAGTACAATAAAAATAATGATAAAAATCAAAACAAACCCATAAACCACTGATTTTTGACTCATGCTTCACCTCCTTAACTGTTAAAATGCAAGTGATGTTAAAATCTTCATTATCCACCAAGCCACAGTTTTGTTAACTCCAAGAGCAATCAACCCTTCGTAAACAGCATCTTCTACAGCTCCTGTATAATGATCGATAAAATCTAGAAGCTTCGCGAATCCTGCCACTCCACCAACTGCTACTTTTACCTTACTGGGAATCATATCCCATGCTTTTTTTAATGCTTTAACGGCCCAACTTAGTTTCCCTCTTTTCACTCTATGTTCGCCATCCGTAATTAAGTCACCATTTGAGTTATAAGCCTCACCATAGTAGAGTGTAATTCCGGTACTCTTCATTCCAAATAATTGTTTGATTTCAATGTCTGATAAGCTTAATTGTTTCAATTCTTCTTTAGTTGGTGTATAAATGTTCTTTTCTTCTATTCGTGGACTTCCTTTTTCTGTCGCAAAGGCAGCAGGTGTAATTGCAGATAATCCGATAAGCAATGCCAATGTTGCTAAACAAATCTTCACTTTTTTACCAACCATTCAAAAAACCTCCCACAAGATAATTTTCTCACATATTATAGCATTGGTTCTACATTTTTCCAGTTTATTTTTTTTTTGCGAGAGGAGTTGTTTAGGCTTTACGAAGAGGCATGCGCGTCAAACCTGTAAATGCAATCCGGATTTCCCGATCCGGATTAAGAGGTAGTGAAAATAACCGGCTCAAGAAGCCGGTTATTTAGGGCCTAGAAATTTTTTATTGTCCAGATCCATGTATGATAGCAACAGACATAGTAGGTGCCTGACCAGATCCATGTATAGCAGCGACAGCAGAACCTTCAGAGGTAACTTGTAGCGTACTGAGAGTAATTCCACTGCCTAGTATTGCGGTAGCCAATACAACACTTAATAGCAACTTCTTAGATTTTTTCAACCTCCAACACCTCTTTCATCAAGTTTCCGATTTTTTCCCTTTGGGGGTCCGAAGCATTGTTTTGATACTGCTCAAACTGGGCTGCACACAATATAGATATAGAGTGTCTTTTTGTAGGGATAGACAGGGATAGACAGTGTAAGATGGATTCCAATCCTGTAGTAAAGCGCTGTTGATTCAACTCATATATTCCTTTTTGGTAATAAAATTCAATATGATATTCAATCCTTACAACGTTTACATCATTTTCTAAAGAAGGCTCAGGGAACTGTTCTAAGATATGATCTATGGAAAATCCATGTGCATTTGCGGCTTTTGTAATCAGGAGAAGACCTTCAGGAATATCATTTGGATGCTCGGCAAGATAATTTACGTATTCATCAAGTACACTGAGATCATCCCCTAAAAGTAGTTTTGTACCATATTTATTTGCTCTTGCCCAAAGGCGGAAGTTGTCTACTTCTTTCTTACCTTGTTCGTCTAAAATCTCAAACCAACTAAGATCTTCATATCCTTCTATATATTGTTTCGTCTTCTCATAATGGCCTTGTTTGAATAGTGCAATACTCTTTATCAGATAGGATTGGCCATAATACACAACAAGAGGGCGTTCTGTTTTCAGTGGTTCTGATTCACTGTTGTTCTTTTTCATTAGCAGCTCTTCCTGGTATCTGATCGTAGCGAGTATTCTTAATTCATCAGCAAATTGCTCAGTTAGGTTCCATTTACCAAGAGAAAGGCAAACATTCGTTAACTGCAATAAGGCATCCAATTGAAAAGCCTCAGGGAGTTTTTTACGGAAGTCTTCAAAACGAATCACTGCTTTATAATTTTCTTCGGCATTAGCTCCGATACTCGCCCTGAAAATTCGGTAATGACTGATAGCCAAACGATCCGAGTGATTAAGCTTTTCCTCCTCAATGACTTCCTCATAAAAAAGAAGCGACTCTTCAACAAGACCATTCAGATATAATTCCTCTGCTACAGAAAAAAGAAGTTCGATGTACTTGGGATGCTCCACTAAGATATGTATGGCCTTCATGATCAAGTCGGTTTTCCCCAGCTCGGAACAGCGAATTAAAAAGGATTTCATTCTGGGAACTGCCAATCTGTTGTTAAAGAAACACTCAGCAAGGTATAGATCATAGTAATGTCCTTCTGGTAAGTCGAGGGCTTCTGTTAACGTATCTAACTGTTTCATAGTGATAGGCCGGAGTCTTCCTTCCCTTCGGAGGATATCACTTAGATTCCCTATATGAGAGCCTCCTATCTGCTGAAGTTTTGATAACGTACATCCGGCTTCTGATATGGCATTTTCAAGTTCAACACGCAGCGCAATTCGACTATCCATTTTCATCCTCCTTTTCAAGATTAAGAATACCATATATGGTTAATTTTAACAATGTTAACTATTTCCCAATTTTCCTTGGTCTCTTTGGACGAGCCGCCAAACTAGCTCTGATGCTTTTTAATATATTTTTGATCAAATAATCGTCATGGATTCTTCTACTTAGAGTTGGATAAAAGGTACTGACACTTCCCTGGCTCCAACCGGATACGTTCTTCTAATCTTCTTTCTGTTTAGCCTTGTTTTTGCGTCTAGCCGTTAAAACTATTCCTCCTGGATATTCTTTTTAACAGAATGTTTCCATAGCACCCGTACATGGTCTGTATTCCCCTCATAAAACGCAACATTTATCAAGTCTCCGTCTTGGATCCGTTTGTTTATGACATCCTGTTCCCCAAGGTAAAGTACAATGTTATCATTGCCTATATTTATGGGTACAATTTCACTACCTGCGTAACGTTTCTGTACACAAAATTGGCCGTTGATCTCTTCGACAAAGCAAAAATCAACTTGAACGCGATCTGTTGTAGGATTTTTTGACTTCTCGACTATGTGATAATCATACATATACTCCTGTCCAAATGGCTTCACTGCCAGTTTATCCCCGTTTTCAAGCCCCATTCTCTTCACATCAGTTTCTTTAACAAATATATTGCTACCATCATAAGCAGCTCCCATGACGAAACCGCCAATTAATTTCCTTCGAAACTCGTATAGTTTAGTCTTGTCGACATAAGTTTTAGTATTTTCAGCTTCTTCCAGATGATCTGAATTACAATTACCTTCTATTGATTCCGGTGCCGGCAATAAATTATCTAAAGTAAACCTTTCCTTTTGATCAAGAAGTCCTTGAAACCCTACAGGCCATTCTCCCAGAAGCAGCTGGAGCTTAGATAGTTGGTGATTGAACTGCAGTAATTCAGAAGTAAGTTCGTTCATTTTCACCAACCGGGTCACTTCGGTGACATAAGCCGGTGATTGTTCAGTAACATATTTTCTTGTGTAATAATAATTCAGTTCCATCTCCAATGATCCGATCTTTTCCTGTACTTCCATTTGGACTTTATAGAGCAGGTATTCTTTATCACTTTGTATATAATCAATCACTTCTTCTAAAATCATATCCTTAAATCTATGATCGGACGATTCGGTATACTCTATAATGTATTGGCCAATCGGAGAACTTTGTAACAAAGAATCAAAAAACTTCCGGAAACTTGCATCCGTAAGCAATTTTTTATTCTCCTGAAGGATTATTGAAAACATATGAATATCCGTTTTCGCCAAATAAAGAGCTATTCTTTCTACAATCTCTTGGTTACTCATTAAAAAATTTCCTTCTCCTTAGATTTTAATTATAAATACTAGCTCCTTTGTTAGACTCAACCCGTATTTTTCCCAACTTCAGCTCCTCTTGTAGCCACAATCTGACGAATCAGCCGGACACATGCTATACAATCAGCCTTTGCTCTGTGACTTCCGATTTTTACCATTCGAATGTCCTGATTCAGGCTGATCCAACGCCTACTGAAGCGTAAGAAACAGGAAACCGAGGATCCCCATCGTTCTCTCGTAGAAGCTACATATTACAGGTATGGTTACGGATGTGACTCAGTATCGTGTGGGAGACACTTGGCTCTATCTTTCAGCCATCAAGGATTTGTCCTACCACATAAGTAGGCGCAACGATAATGAGTTGGTTCTCCAAACGTTTAGAAACGCCTTTAAACAGACGAAAGACGTGCCTGGATTGATCGTTCACAGCGACCAAGGATTCCAGTATACGTCCTACGCTTACCACGACATGCTGCCAAAGGTTAGCGCCCAAATCAGCATGTCTCGCAGGAGCAATGTTATGACAATGCCTCGATAGAGCTTTTTCCCACATTTGAAAACGGGGTCTTGACCAAATCAACTAACAAAATCTTTAGGCTAAAAAATGCTTATGAAACGATCGCTTCCGTTAGAGCGGTCGTTATAAATAACTATTGTTTTAATTGCTGTTCAGTTCTTTGTATTTGTCTTGAATAAGACAGCTTAACCTGCTGCTCTCCCCCAAACCTGTATAAAGTTTAATTGCGCCAGGAAGCCCTTCCTCCCGGATAGTCTCCTGTATTTGGTTAGCTTCGGGATCTTCAGCATAATCGAACAGTAATGCTGCCGCCATGCCCGTTGCCAGACCCTCTGGAGTAATCCCAAACTCTAAAGCCTGCGATGCCGGATTTACAAGACGGTCCCGGAAACCCAGCTTACGGACCGGTGACCGGCCAATACGTGTAACCTCATCTGCCAAATACGGATTCTCAAAACGGGTCAAAATTTTGTGAATGTACGCCTGATGTTCTTCCTTAGGAAAAGCGTATTTCCGGACTAATACTTCCCCCGATTCACCCAAAGCTTTTAAAGTTATCTTCCTGATCTCGGAATGTGTAACGGCCTTTTCAATAGATGAAATACCGTAGTGGTAACCCAGATAAGCGGCAATGGCATGTCCGGTGTTTACAGTAAACAGCTTTCGTTCAATATAAGGAGTCAGGTCATCCACATAAAGAGCCCCTTGAATTGGGGGGACCTCACCTTGAAATTTGGACCGGTCAATGATCCATTCAAAGAAAGGCTCCACCTCTACCGTCAGCCTATCTTCATGCTGCTGGTTAGGAACGATACGATCTACTGCGGAATCCGGAAATCCGATTAATCCGGATATACGATCCCGCTCTTCTTCGGTCAAAGTTTCGAGCACATGCTGCTTCAGTACAGTGCTTCCCCCTACCATATTTTCGCAAGCAATGACATGAAGAGGAGTCTGATTCTCCTTCACCCTTTCCCGGATTCCATGACGGATTGTCGGAGCGATTAACGGCAGAATGGATGGCCCGACAGCTGTCGTAATGAAATCAGCTTGGATAATTTCCCTTACAACAGCCTCTTCATCCTGACTATTTACGGCACGTACTCCTTCTACCTCTATTTCTTCCTGACCGGCATCCGCAATCCGGACTGTATATTTTCCTCTGCAGTTGATTTCATTCACCACATCCTGATTCACGTCCACAAAACATACTTCATAGCCGGATTTACTAAGCAACAGCCCGATAAATCCTCTTCCGATGTTTCCAGCTCCGAAGTGTACGGCTTTCATCTTATTCATCCCCCTGCTCAATCATATCGATAACGGCTTTGGCGGTATCTGCATGAACCAGCTTATCTACATTTTCCTCTTCCGAGATTAAGAGAGCCAGGTTTTGAATGATATCCAGATGCTCATCCCCAACCGCAGCAATTCCTATCAGAATCTTTGCCACATTCCCGTTACCGAAGTCTACTCCTTCGCGGACTTGAACTACTGAAATTCCCGTAGACCGGATAAAAGTCTTTGCTTCTTTGGTTCCATGAGGAATAGCTACGCCGAAACCCATATATGTTGTTTGCAGCTCTTCCCGCTCCATCATGCTCTGAATGTAATCTTCAGAAACGCAGCCTGCCTGAACGAGTAATTGGCCAGCCATTGTAATGGCTTCTTTTTTTGTTGCCGGTTTGGCGTCCAGTTTAATTTTGTCTGCAGTTAAAATGGTTTGTGTCATTGTGTTTCCTCTCCTTTTAAAAATCATCTGTATAAATTTGGGGTTAAAGCTTTTTCTGGCAAAACTCAAGCAATTGGCCGGACAGGTAAGCATTCAGCCTGGCCTGGTTTCCGGAACTGAATATATCTACAGGCTCCCTTTCGACAAAAAGGGAACTGACGAAGCTCAGGACTTCAAGTTTTTCCTCCTTCACCTTTACCGGACTTAGCAGCAGCATCAGCCTGCTGATGCCTATCCACTGCTGGTCCATGGCAATAAGGTTTTTTTCTTCACTTAAGTCATACATTGTGAAAGAGGTGGTATAAACCGATTCGTGCCGGCAATGAAAAAAGGCAAGTTTTGATCCGGGAATGCCAAGTCCTCCTTGTTTCTCCCTCTCCAACAGCCTGGCAGTCACAGCTTCGGCATCTCCCAAAACTCCTTCTTTGCTCAAGCCGGTACAAATTTCAAGCAGTACCTCCTCGAGACTTCGTCCGTTTACCCTCAAGTATTCGAGACGAAATTGTCTGCTTAAATGAAGTGACTCTTCCAAATATGCCTTCCCCTGTTCCATAACCTGTAAAGATTTGACTGTTGCCCTCATTTCCTTATCAGACAGTCCTTCACGTACCTTTTCTTTCTTTCCCTTCCGGACCGCCTCTTTTTGTTCCAGCAACCTGCGGATCATCTCTACTTCCCCATCAGTTAATAATGGACTGACCAGTACATATTGAGAGGCATCAATAGGCAGCTTGACCGTTGAAATAATCAGGTCGAAAGCACCGGGATCAATCTGGTCCAGTTCAAAGATAGAAACATTTTTCAGTACCTGCAGTTCAGGAATTTTGTTCCGAATCCGAGTGGCCAGCATTTTCGACGTGCCAATACCGCTGGCACAAAATACTAATCCTTTAAATGTTTTATGAAGCAAATGCTTGTTATCCAGAGAAGCCGCTATATGCATAACAAGAAATCCGATTTCATCGTCAGGTACTTTCACTTGCGGCATTACCTGATGTACCGCTTCTTCCACTATCTGATACACATGGGCATAATCAGAGCGGATTTGGTCCAGATACGGATTTTGGACAATAATGTTTTCACGTATCCGGTAAATTGACGGCTCCAAATGAGAGACGAGCCCCTGCATCAGGTTTCTGTCTGAAAGCAGGTCAGCATGAAGTTTCTGTTCACAGTAACTAACCAGTTCGTAGACTAAAGTGGAAAGTTCAATATTTTCCGCATCGATCCATTCTTCGCTTGGTTTTCGCAGTTTTCCGCTTTTAATATATGGGGTAAACCCGCAAGCCTCGTCTTCCGGAAGTTCGACGCCGAATGTTTCAGCGATATGTCTGAAAATTTTTTCGGCCACATTATATTCCGGGGCCCTTTTGGCAGCTTCTTTGGAAGTAGCATCCAGGCTCAGCTCCTGGCCAAGCTCCAGACGTTTCAGCATAAGGGCCAAATACACCATAAAATATAAATAAGATGTGTCGGCAAAGGGAGCCATCAGTTCTTTATCGATTTCTCCAAGAGCCGAATCGATCATCTCAAGCTTATCCCGGGCAATCAGATCCAGCAATTTATTGGAAACTGGAGAAATGCGGGCCTGCCGGTCTCTTAAAGCCGGATACCCTTGAATCAGCATAAACAATTCGGCATCCGTAAAATGGCCGATAATCAGAGACAGAATGGCTTTTCGCTTGGCTTCTTCGCTCCCGGTTAGCAGAATGCCATACCCTCGCCTACGGATCAGCCTCAGCTTATATTGCTTGAACCAATCTGCTAGCTGGTTCAGATCATTGCTGACTGTAGCCGCCGTGACCTTCAATTCATTGGATAAAGTAAACAATTTGATTGGTTCAGATGATTCCAGCAGCATGCTCAGCAGGTAGACCTTGCGTTCCGGCACTGTATATTCTTGAACCGGTGTAAACAAAAGGGCCTGCGTCAGCTTATCCTTATGCTCCTTGCTCCCCTCCAGTTCCAGCCCCACTCTCGTTTTTTTCCGGAGCTTTAACCGATATGAATCCAGGATTGTTTCAATAGCTTTCAACTCACGATGAACGGTTCTTGGGCTGATATCCAGCTCTTTCGCTATCTGTTCAACGGTAATGCTTTCCTCGCGGTGAAGGAGCATAAACAAGATCCCCCTCTGCCTTGAAGGAATGTCTAGACCTTTCATTCGCCCTCACCTTCTTACCTTTTATATTCATGGTCCAAAAGGAAGAAGGGAAGCTAATTCTACAGTCGCCCCTTCCTCTCTCTCCTTATTCTTTTTTCAATTCTTTCACGAGCTCATCGTATTTAGGGCTGGATAAGAAGTTATCCACCGAAACGTGGTAAGCGTTCGGTACTACTGATTTTGCCCGGTTAGTCAGTGTCTGCTGGGTAATAACAACATCTACATCCTGTGGAAGATCGTTGATCGCTTTATTCGTGACTTCAATATCTGTTATGCCAGCAGTTTTAAATTTCTTTTTCAAGATGGATGCACCCATGGCGCTGGACCCCATACCGGCATCACAAGCAAAGATCACTCTATTTACCTTCGCAGGAATTTCTTTAACAGCCTCATTCGCAGATGCTGCCGGAGTTTCCGAAACTGCCGAGTCTGCATCTTGAGCGGGCTTGGTTTTCATTGCCTTCATTTTCTCAGTCGCCGTCTCCAGATCACTTTCATCTGCCGATTTGACGAACGCACAGGCAATCAGAAAGGAAATGACGGTACTTACTAAAACCCCGGCAAGCACCGGTACCAAACCGCCTTTTGGTGCCATAGCCGCCAGAGAAATAATGCTTCCGGGAGAAGGAGTGTCAACAAGCCCTGCATTCAGCAGATGGAAGGTGAATAACCCTCCCATTCCGCCGCCGATTACAGCAAGAATCAATCTTGGATTCATCAGGATATAAGGGAAATAAATTTCGTGAATACCACCAAAGAAATGAATAATAGAGGCACCAAGAGCCGATTGTTTGGCCGAGCCTCTGCCAACGATAATGTAGGCAAGAAGAATACCAAGACCGGGGCCGGGATTAGACTCAATCAGAAAGAAAATTGATTTTCCCGCTTCTGCCGCCTCTTTTAATCCAAGCGGGCTGAAAATCCCGTGGTTGATAGCATTGTTCAGGAACAACACTTTTGCCGGTTCTACGAAAATACTTACTAATGGAAGCAATCCTGCATTGATAATAGCTTGGACACCGCCAGCTAACGCGTTAGTGAAAGTGCTTATGACAGGACCGACTCCCCAGTATCCGAAGATAGCAAGAATAGCCCCCAGAATACCGGCGGAAAAATTGTTCACAAGCATCTCGAAACCCGCACGGATTCTTCCTTCAAAAAGTTTGTCCACCTGTCTCATCAAATATCCGCCAAGCGGACCCATAATCATGGCACCAAGGAGCATAGGAATGTCGGCTCCTATAATAATCCCCATCGTGGCTATTGCACCGAGGACTCCCCGCGCGCATCATAAATCATCTTACCGCCCGTGTATCCGATCAATAGTGGAAGCAGATACTTAATCATCGGATCGACCATTTCGGCCAGGGAAGCGTTTGGCAGCCATCCGCTTTCAATAAACAGGGCCGTAATCAGCCCCCAAGCAATAAACGCCCCGATGTTTGGCATGACCATCCCGCTTAGGAACCGGCCGAACTTCTGAACGCCAACCTGAACGCTTCCTCCTGTTTTCGCTTTTGTTGCCTGATTCATGAGCAGACCCTCCTTATAAATTTCCCCATCGTCTTACAAAAGACATTTTACAAAATAGAGACAAGTAAGCGATATCCTATCCGGCTCATAACCGGTATTGTTGCTTGCTTTACTTTTATTATCAAACAGGAGGAAACAAACCTTCAATCAAATGAAAACACACTCCCGTCACGCGAATTCCTGACAAATTTAAATAAAACCTGCCAAATGGGCGTGAAAACAGAGTAAAAAGAATCCCCTTTAATTAAAATTTTCGCATTTATGCGAAAATACAGACTGTCGACAAAGTGATATGCTCCCCTTATAGTAGACAGGTGAAATAATAAAAACCTGCTACTATGAAGGGAGCATTTCTTATGTCTAAAGTTCAACCCTGGTGAAATGGCGACGCCGATATGTCCATGGTTTGGAAGGATTAGAAGTTCGAACAAAGAAGCAGCTATTCTGCATCGATAGGCCTGTGAGCGCTTCAAAATTGTCCACGAGCGTATACAGCCGAAGACTCCTAACAAGAATGCTCATATCGAGTCTTTTCTTGCCATTCTAGAGATAGAGTGTTATCAGCGTCACGAATATGAAAGTTATAAGCAGGCGTACGAAATCGTTAGCGGCTTTATTCATAACTACAACCACAACCGCATCCACGGTAGCATCTACGACATGTCGCCTTAAGAATACATGGATGCGGTCAGGAAAAAAACCGTGGAGCCAAAGACAATAAAGGTGTGAAACTCCAGAATAAATCGCAATTTGGAGAAATTTTATAAAATCAATTTGATAGGAGGTACAGTGTCCACAATTAGGGAGTTTAACCTTCATAGAATTTCCGCCCAGTTCTGAGGTGATACGTGCATTCAATCAGATATCCAGGCAACTCGTTCGCGGAGAAAATAAAGATTGGCGTTTTCTTGAACCGGTAATAAGTTGCAAAATAAAATTTCAATGTTTCACAAAAGCCGGTAAGCTTTGCTCCCCCAAATTTGAGGAATTCTGTACATTCTGTGCAACCCCTATTGAATACATTCAAATAGAGTGATAAAATTAGCTTAAGAATTATATACTAAAAATGACCGCAGACGCTGCTAACGTCCACGGTCTTGCAATAGCCGCGCTATAACTATAGGCGGTCGGCTTAATTTGGAAGTCAACACGAAAAATAGATCGCGTTGAAGAGTCAACCTAACCATGATAAGTAAATAACCGGTTCCTTGTACACTTAAGGGACCGGTTATTTTATTCGCTTCATTCCAGGTTGTTGAAGCAGCTTCTTATCTGGATTGACCAAAATAAAAAAGCCTTTAAAACTTTCCTACTCGTTCTACAAAGCTCTTTAATTTATCTTGGAATTAGGGAAGGTCTATTTTTTGTGATGCCGCTTTTCCCCAATATTCTCCATTGACATTAGTACCGCCACCACTCCAGGTAAGTTTGTAATCTCCGATACGCATGCCTTGTGGAAACCCTTGTTCAAAGTTTTTCCATGTTAATGAACCACCAGCGGGAATCGTTTTACTGAAATACACAAGACCTGTATTGCTATGCTCCAAGTTCACAGTAACCGGTTTAGTGCTATGGTTCTGCATAAACAACTTTAAATGGCCATAATTTGCATTGATATTAAAGGTCCTTACCACTGTTGCTCCACCATTAGCTGTATCGTGCCAAGTCTTATCAACTTCCATAGGAGTGATTTCGATTTCCTCACTAGATGTCGAGTATGTAGACGGGAATACTGCATTAGTTGCAGGTGCCTCCGCAGCAGCAGCCGTTACAGCAACCGTCAAGAATAGAACCGATAAACCTGCCAAGAAAGTGTTTTTTTTCTTCATAGCTTGAGTTCTCCTTATGTATAATCTATAAATCCATAAATAGATTAGCACATATTGGTTCATTAAAAAGTATAGTTTTTTGACGATTTTAAGTTAATTTAATCAAAATCGGCATTATAAATTAGCAAGGTCTTACCGGAGAGAAGTTTTTGAACCTGTGCCCAAACTTCAAGCCAACTTGGAGCATCAGCAACCATTTCGTTCGTGATTCCATGGATCATTGTTGCTTCTTCCGGAATGGGGCAGATCGGTTTAACCAACGACGCAAAAATCAGGTTTTTGTCAAGATCGATAATGGCAATGTCTACAATTTCGGAGTCATATTCTATTCCAGTGGTTTCTGTATCCAAGATAAGATATTTGGACTTAATCCAACTCCGGATAAATTCAAGAGCATTCTCGCTTGTTTTCTCAATAAAGACTCTTTCCCGGCAATAATCACATATACCCTGATACAATTGTTTGCTTCTTTGTCCGAGCAGCCAGTTGCGCGGCGCGTGCTTTAATAATTGCAGCTTTTTGGCCAAACGGTTTCAACCCATTGCCCGAAGATCGGTTTTGCATTTTAAATGATCCGGTACATTCCTCCAGCCGCCGTGTATCCTTTCCATTTCCCCTCAACCTCCACGCCTCATGTAGTTTGGCCGCAGCTGTACGGCGCACTACCACAGCTTCAGCCAAATCCTTAAACACAATTTCTTATTTTTGCTTTTTGATTTGTTCGATCTGCTTCTCATACGCTTCAGATTGTTTCTTTAATTCCTGCTCATGTTCCTTGCGAAGCTGTTCAATACGTTCATAAAAAGATTGAATTTTTATTGTCGATTCTTCGTTTGATTTTTGGAGCTTATCCTGGAACTCAGTCCGAATCTGTAACAGCTCGCGTTCTTTTTCGACCTCTTTCTTTTCGACGATACGTCCTATTTCTGCTTGATGACGTTCCTCGGCTTGACGAAGAGCCTCTTTCCGGATCTCATCCAAGCTTTTAACATTTTCTTTTTCTTTGTTGAGTTCCTCTTGGAGCTTAGTGATATGTTGTGTTAACCGGTTAACTTCGCGTTTGCAAGACTTACTCTCTTCATAACCTTGGCGAAAGTCATTTACGAGTCCGGTTAACGTATCATTTTTTTCTTTGTACTCCTGGATTAACAACTTGTTATTTTCACTGGCTTCTTCCATCTGGCGAACAAGGCGTTCAGCTTCATCTTTCATTTGTTGATCTTTCAACTTCCTCCGAAGCAGCTTGTAGTTGCTTTTTTAAATCACTTATCTCAAACTGACATTCTTCAATCATTTGATTTTTAGACTCTTTCAGTTCTTCAGCTTTTCGATGGATCTCCTCTTTTTCAAAACTGGAGCGTTGAATCATGTTCATGACCAACTCGTTAATTCGGTTGGTATGTAACTCTAGCTCCGAAACATCTTTCTGGAAGTCCGGCATTCCATTTTTCATATCCCGCATAACCCAAAGGTTGGTTACAGCTTCGATCCAATCTTTATCTGTCATTCTGGATGCTTCAATGGTGCTATTGATTCTGTTCTTTAAATCGTCGGTCATTTTAAAGCCTTTTGTGGTTTCAGCCATAATATTGCTCTCCTTTTTAGATTGATACAAATAGTATCGAAATCAATATTCCAATCAGAAGGATCCAGTTACAGATATGGAGCGAGTCGGCGAATAATTGCGGGATCGTCGAATTGATTTCGCTCGCCTTGGCCTGGTCAATGATTTCGCTTACGCTTGAACCCGATTGTACCGGCAGACCGTTCCCCTCCAACCCCGCCGTCAATTGCCGAGATAGCTGAATATTCACGTAAGTCCCGACAATTGCAGATGCAATGATGCCACCGATGTTCCGGAAATAGCTGACGCTTGAGGTCGCTACTCCTACCAATCTGTCATATATCAGGTTTAGCCGGTAACTCATGAACGAAATCAGCTTGCCGCCGATGATAGAGCCAACCATCACGCTCAACATGAGTACGGTCAGGATAACACCTGTACCCGAGACTTTTTGCTTATATACCTCCGTCAAAAACATCGGGATAAATAAGATCGACATCACTTGCGTGCTTCCTTGCATAAAAACCGTAAGCAAAGTTCCGCTGACGACGCGGTTGGAGAACATATCGAGCGGTATAATCGGCTCCTGCGCCTTTTTCTCAACGAGGATAAAAACTATCGTCGAAATAATAAATAGGACAAGGAGCGCCAAAACCTGCCAAGAGGACCAGCTGTACTGCAATTCAATGAGTCTCATCGATAGGATTAAAGTAACTGTGGCAGCAATAATCATCATCGCGCCGGTATAGTCGATCTTGGGCTTCTCGTGCTTTTTGTTCTCTTTCATATTCGACATAATTATCAAAAAAGCGGCAAGACCTATCGGCAGGTTAATAAAGAAATTCCATCTCCAGTGAAAAACCTCGGTAATAAAAGCTCCTATCAGTGGGCCTACTAGTGCCGACAGACCGAAGGTGATGCCGAACAACGCTTGCATGCTCCCCCATTTATCCTGTGGATACAGAACCATGAGCAGCGTGAACGTTACCGGCATAATGATTCCTGCTCCTATCCCTTGAATGCCTCGATAAATAATAAATTGCGGCATGCTCGATGCATACCCGCACAGAAGGCTGCCAGTCAGAAACAGTATCAGCCCGATCATATAAAATCGTTTACGTCCATATAGATCGGACAACTTGCCGATTACTGGGACAACTGCAGTAGAGGTTAACATGAAGACCGTGAACACCCAGCTGTACAGCTCAAAAATGTCCAAGATCCTTCAAAATGATCGTCATCCCGGTAGAAACAATCGTTTGATCCATCGAAGAAATAAATAAAATGCTCATTAGCGCGAATATAATCCATTTTGTCTGGGATTGATTCATTCTCTCAGCCTCCACCCATTATGGTTGTATATACAATTATTTGCAAAGCGATACGATCGTTACATGTGCATCGCCATCTACCCGCTCATCAGTTGTCCTTCAAACCTCTTCGCAATTTCAAAATAATTTCCAATAATATGCTCTGTTCTTGCTCCGTCAGAATAATCGGGAACACCTTCTCCTCGAAATGAACCTTGACATCGACCAGAGATTTCACGATCATTTCTCGATAATGCTCACTCAGTTTAATCATATAGCTTCTGCCATCGTTGGGATTCGCCTTTTTCTCAATAATCCCTTTCTGGAGAAGGGCAGGGAGAATTCTCGAAATCGTCGTTTTATCACGAAGTGTCGCCTCACCGAGCTCAGTCGGTGTAATGGAATCCCGTTCGTACAAAGCGATCAAAATTTGCCATTGCTCCGGCGTAATCCCGTATTGCTTGAGCGGTATGCTCGTCTCTTCACGAACCAGTTGTCCGATCCGATGCAGATTATAACCAAGGCTGCTGTGCATATCAGATTCATATGGTTCCTTCTTCAACGGCACACCCCTTTAACCAATATCTTTAGGCATACGACAAATCTTAACACAAAGTAATTGTATATGCAACTATATGAGATACGAATTTTTATCCATCCGCTCAACGTCCCCTATGCTTCGCCTTGGCTTTCTGCCGTGCCACTTCTCACTTATAAGCATTGATCTCTTCCCTTCGCTCTTTCGACTCCACGATTCTCTGTTTCTTACGTAGTTCCAACTCCTCTTTCATCGCTTGCTGCGCCTTGGAGCTGACATTGCGTGTCGATGTCTCCTTCTTCGTCTCTCTGATCATTCTTTTGGGATTGACCTTGAACTCAACCCTCTGCTCGATGGGAATGGAGGCCGTGATCTGTTCGACAAGCTTCATCATATGCTGATTTACAAATTCCAAAACTTCTTCATCTTTAGGCTCTGCTCCAAAAATGTATCGTCCGGCTTTGAATCTTGCGCCCTCTTCCCATTCGATGACGCCTATCCAAAACTGGCCATCGTATAAGACTGTTAGTTTTATAGGATTGTGCTCCTTCCCGAAGTGTGATATTTACAATCTTACCATAAATGTACAGATTTTCTCAATAGTGCTGCATCATTATGAGATGCTTATAGGCCTCGAGTCATGTTCAAGCAATGAAACAAATCAAAGTAATAAGTGCCGGTGCAATGGAAAATATCCTGTTCGGGATGCCTAAAATTATGGCTTTCTCGGCCGCATCCCCAGCATATAAGTGGAGTTTAGTGCGGCGCATTCCCTTCCATACTGAGTAATACAGCGATTGGACAGAAATACGCGGCTCTTTATCCAAGAGCTCTTTTTCGCTGAAACCCTTCCCTTCTATATAAGTTGAACTAAAGAAATCAGGATCAAAACCTGATACAGAGACGATCAATAATTGAATCGGGGCTTTTCATTATTTCGTCCATAAACTGTATCATGCGAAGCTGTTGCATCCGTTTCTGGAAGAGATGAACGGGTGCACCGGGAGAATACTTCATTTGCAGAGCCGCTAATCCACCGGTTTCATACGCTTGGATGTAGTTTTTCACTGTTTCTGCGCTTCGGTTCAGGGTCTCGGCAATCTCTTTAACTGACTTTCCCTTCAGGTGCAAATACAAGGCTTGGTAACGTTCATACATGCGCCGTTTCTTTGCTTGTTTCATGGCTTGTGTCACTTCGTTTAATGCGAATAGATTATTCATCTTAATCCCTGCCTGTCTGAATGGGTTTCCTTATCTTATTCGACAAGCAGGTGTACATTTCCTTACCATTCTTTTCTAAAACTTAAGTTCAACTTATATAGATTCATTGGATTATCCCCGCAATCTATATGATATTTACGTTATAGCCGATAACTGCACTGATAGCACTGCTCTTGTGGCTCGGCATAACGGCGCTCATTTATTAGAACGACATGACCCGACAAAGAAATCTAAAGGATACGGACTTGAATGGGCGTTTAATCAACTATGGAATATGGAAGCTCGTGGAACCACCTATGATGCAGTCCTGGTATTAGATGCAGATAATCTCGTCACGCCAAACACATTGAAGGTGCTTAATCAACGCATTGTTAGTGGAGCCGAAGTATTGCAACTTTATCTCGATTCCAAGAATCCTAAAGATAGCTGGATTTCAAAATCCTATGCCTATGCTTATTGGGCAACCAATCGTATATACCAATTGGCCCGTGAAAAGTTGGGGCTTTCCGCTCAGCTTGGTGGTACGGGTATGTGTTTTAAAACATCCGTATTGAAAAATATAGGATGGGGAACTGAATCGTTAACGGAGGATTTGGAATATGTGGCCCGTTATGCTCTGGCTACAGGAAAAACTGTTCGATGGGTTCATACGGCCAAAACGTTTGATGAAAAGCCGTTAAAAATGAAGGCTTCATTCGTCCAACGTTGTAGATGGGCGCGGGGTCATATCGATTGTAGTTTCAAGTACGGATGGCCACTTCTTAAAATGGTATTTAGTCGAAAAGGATTCATAGCATTTGATATTTTCCTATATCTCTTCAACCCATCACGTATTATATTAACATCCATAACGATGTTTTCATTTCTAATGGCATGGTTATTTGATTTCGGTCTTATACGGCACTCATGGGTATGGTTTACTGCCCTTATTATCTATTACATCATACCTTTAATAGGACTTATTATGGAAAAGAAGTCAAAAGCTATCTTGTGGACACCACAAGTATATCTATTCTCCATCTCATGGGTTCCTATTTGGTTTATCGGATTGCTCCAACGTAAAAAGAAAACGTGGAATAAAACAGTCCACACCAGAAGCCTGAACGACTCGGAATTACAACATCTCGTAGGTGAACGAGAAACTGCGTAATGTAGTTATTGTTTAAGTAAGCCCTTCGGGGCTTTTTATTTTGCACAAAAATAACCTGCCGCAAAGACAGGTTATTGTTATCCTATTTCTCCTACACTTGTTTAATATAAAAAGGTTCGAGAAATGATGACCAATAAAATGAACAGGACTAGAATCGCTCCTGTACTTGTGAATCCCCCATAACTTGAGGTTCCAGCACCGCATCCTCCATACGACATAAGTAACACTCCCTTCCTTTAGGTTCAATATATTCTATGACGGAAATCAGAGCATGCTTGGACTTTTGGAACCAACCGGGCTGCGGTAAGGAATTTAAGAGCTATTTTTTGTTCTTTTCTATTTACTTCCTTCTCCTCCTTTGAGCCTTTGGAATTTTATTAGCGATTTTGTCAAGTATATGGTAGTGCTTGAACAATGGATTCATACAAAACTGGATTGCTTCCCAAAAGAAATGAACTATTCACTAAATTCGTCTATCTCTTTCTTTCTCTTCAAGAAGATTCGTATCGCTTTATCTTCCCGTTCTAAAAGATCATCATGATGTGATTCAATGGTTACAAGTTCTTTGTAGCCCCAGACAGCACTAATACTGTTTTCATATCCATAAAATTGATAGTACCATTCTAAAGGAAGCAAAGAATCTGTTACCTCAAATAGTTCGGCAGGATACCATGATGGAAGGTTTTCATCATTCCCAAGTATTAGGTAACTTAGAACCCCTCTGTAAAGATGTTGTCCGTATACAATATAACTTTCATCAACCTTTAAAGAGTATTTTGTTTCATCGGAGTTTCCCAATTGCTGTGTCTTTTTCGATAGCTTGTTACCTGTGTTAGCAATACACCTGACTTTCATTGAAACACCTCGTTATTTAATCTTAAAATCATCTATTTCTCTAGTTTTCGGATTGTATTGATAATGCACCTCAACACCATTAACATTTTGCGCTTTTTTAACCCATCCCTCGGAGGCAGGCCATCTCGGATCAGTATTTTTACCTTCTAACGTCTTACCTGCGGCAGGATTTGACATAGCTTCTTCCATCGCAAGCCGTTCCTTAAGATTAGTTGGTTGATGACCTCCTTTTGATTGTCCCCTTCCTGCTACCTTAGGAGTCCCCTTAGTTTCAGTAACCATTGATTTTGTAATTTTATTTGCTTTCGCCTCAAGCTCTGTTGCTTTACCCGCAATCTTACCTACCTGCTTGAATTCACCGCCCACAATAATACCAATGATACCTAGCACATAGTCAGGTCCCTCTAAGCGAACACCCGTTATCGGGTCGTATCCGGATATAACTTCGCCACCAGCCTTTATATTTCCTACAATAGGAATTAAATCAATCGCTACTGAGACGTTTTCTAGCGTCAGATAAGAACTAAAATCAAATCCTAAGCTCTTTAATTTAGGAAGCTCAGAGCCTCTGGTTTCTTTTTTAACCTTAATAGGGTCTTTAAGATATTTCTGTAGAGTGTCATGGGCTTTTTTCGCTTGATCTATGGCTGAATTCGCCACGCTCATCCCATTGTTCGCCTTATTGAGACCTGCCTGAGCCTGCTTCATTCCCGTATTCATGTCCGTAAGATTCTGAAGAATGTTCGAGACCGCACCATTAATGACATCTAATCCAGACTTCATTTTTTTAAGCCCTTCATTTATTTCATCACAGGCTTTTTTAATCATATCGCCAGCTTCTTCTATTTTAGAAGTATCAATGTGAATATTTGAAAGTATTTCGCCCACAGAAGAGCTCATATGTTGAATGCTTGCATTAAAATCTTCCCAATAACCATCCATGGACGCTGACCATTCAGTTAGTTCTTCAAAAGACTTATTAAGCTCTGAAAAATCTAAATTTAAATCGAAATTATCAAAGAAATTTTTAAATTCATCCCAATCAAAGAATGTTAATTTCTTTTGAAGTTGAGCAAGGTCATCATAATATTTTTGAAGGTCTTCTTTAGAACTTTGCAGATTCACAAACATATCGGATTGCAAAATACTGTTCGCTTGAGAATTATCATAATTAATATATTTATCGCTAACTTCAATAGTATTCAATAATACATCTATCCACTTTTCACCGACCCAAGTATTTACCTTATGGTACCATGGCGATTGGAATTCTAACAAAGTAACGGTTTGTGGAGATAGTGAAAAACCTGATTTAGCAGAAAATTGAGGTTGGTCATATAGATCCGCTTGTCTTGCTAATTCAACTTTTTGTCCATTTGGAGCTATCCATTTTTCACCGAGCCAGGAAACGATTCTGTAAAGTCCATTGGGATGTTTTTCAAGTACCTTTACTTTTTGAGGTGATACGATTCCAATACTTTCAAAGATCGACGAACTATTGTATAAAGGTGTACTTTTGGTTAACTGTAAAGGAACTGTGTCTGCTATGATCCACATATCCCCTCTTTGCGTTTTAACTTTAACAAATCCATCTGATGTTCCGTCAAGACCCAAAACGTAATTTATGTAAGACAATTTGTATTTTGTGGTTTTATCCAAATCTGGCCCCTCATACAACCTGAGAGATCGTTCGGTTTCTCTAGGTATTACAACTGCCCCTTTGGGTGCAATCCACTTATCCCCTAGCCAAGTGGAAACTTTAAACCAGCCATCCGGTCTTTTTTCTAAGACCTTTACTTTTTGCGGGCTTATCGTAGAAATAGTTTTCGTAGAGAAAGAGGGAGCATCGTAGATCGCTGTTTCCTTCTCCAAAGTTAACCTTGTTTCTTCTGCAAAAACAGTTTGGGTATAGGGAGTAACAAAGCTAATAACTGCAAAAATGAACAAAACTGCAATATTCGTTATTTTTCTCATAGAATCCAACCTTTCATTATATGATATCTACTTCCTTATACTCCTCTTACTTCCATAAAATAAGAGACCGCATAGAAATTTACCATATATTTCCCTGTTATGTAAATATACAAGTGCGGAATTCAACACAATTGAGGATCAGAAAAGATCTGGTTGCAAAAACAAGGGTTTCTGGGTGAGATGGTTGCAAAGACCTTTTGTCAAGAGTTTTTTTAGATTTTTTTCTGTATTTAAAGTTGTACCCCTTGACAATCTTGCCTACAACCAATTCACTAAATAAAAGCGAAACAATTAATAGGGATCAATGTAAAAATAACCTGCCGCTAAGACAGGTTAATTATATCCTCTATGGACTCAACTTAATACTCTGGCCTCTACTTTTAATCTCTGCGATCCACCATTTACAATAATCTTTATATTATCAATATAATATTTAGTATCTCTGGGTAGTAACATCTCAAGCTGGCCGGGATAGTAACTAATAGGATCTACATACCCAGCATTACCCCCTTTAGGAATCTTTAATTCTATAAGAACTGGTCTTGCAAGAAATAGTGTTCCATTAACTAATGATGTGCTTAAGTATCCTCGCTCCAATAACATTGTTCCTTCAAATTCTTTTTTAATTTTCTTGGCCACTTCCCCATTAACCTTATTCCCATTCATCAAAGTGGTTTGGAATTCTTTTCCAAAAATAATCCCATCTGTACCACGATATACTGTTACCGAATCCTTTAACTTTGTTTTAATCAGTGCTTTGTCTATTAGTTCAATTTTCTTATCCATGTCAGGTTTGGATCCTATACCCTCTTCTCTAAGATAGGTATTAATAGGACTAGCGTTTCTAGTATATAGTGTAATTTGTCTTTTTTCTTCTTCTGTTAATGTTGATTTCCATTTCGAGTATTCTTTTTTTCCCCACTTTTTTGCTTTTTCCTTATCAATACGAAAATCTATCATGATATATTCATCTTTTATTGGAAATTTTGTTTTTTAATGGTTAATTTTTCGTTTGAACTTAACTTATAAAAAAAATAATTGCCAAGCTCTCTTAGCAAGCTTAAAATTTTAATAAGAATTTTATTCTTCGATGCTTTATATATTTCTTCCTTTCCTGATGAATTCGAAAAGGTGCTTTTAGTATTTCAAATGCTCTTTTTTTCCTTTAAGGTTTCGTATATTCCATCACAGATAATCTTTTCAGTTGATTATTCAAGTAGATGATAACCTCCTAACAGCATTTGACCTCCAACTAGTTTAGCAATCGTAAAAAATGCTTCGAAACTTCATGCAAAAAGCATATTAGGAAAAATAAAAGGAGTGAACCTGACTGGCACCAAATCACTAAAAACGCAAAAATTCACAACCAACTATTTGAATAACCGTTACCACGTCCAAAACAAGATCAATGCAAAAATAACCTGCCGCATAGACATGTTATTTCCATCTATCTTAAAATCCAGTTTATCTTGTAATCTTTAATATCTTAGACTTTCTGGGGAAATTTGAAGTATTGTGATGGTTTGTTTTCATCTAGTGTTGCAATTCGAATTAGCCCTCCATCTTTTACTTTTCCATCTTTACCAGTGTCATATTCTAATACTTTGCTTCTATCCAAATAATTTATAATTTGATAGCCCATTTGGTTTGGATTAGTCGATTTTTTCAAATACCAAAATTGATTTTTATGAGTTCCTCCTGTATTTTGTGAAAAAACTAAAAATGCAAGTTTCTCAATCCATGTCAAAACATGACCAGTAGATGTATCAATAATTTTACATGTTCCATTACCCCAATATTGAATTGAAAATTTTTGTTGTTCGGTCTCACCCTTATTTTTCATAACAGGAAGACTTCTATCATTTGTAATGATTTTTTCTCCTGATATTCCATAAATATAAAATTTATCGGTATATTTAATATTTTTAGCATATTCTATATTTTCTTTTTCCAATTCATCAATACCTCTTCCTATTTTTACAATAGAAAAGTTATCAATGTATATAGGATCGTTGGTATTATTCTTAATATGAAGTTTTAAATGGTTTTCCATGTCCCCAAATGTTTTAAGTACCATCTTCTCATATTTATAGTCTTTATCCACTTTAAAGTTTCCAAATTCTTTGACTCCTGTTATTCCATCTATCTCTACAATAATATTCTTATCCTTTGTCGGACTTCCTTTAACGGCCATCACAATTAAATATGTAGCATTACGCTCAAGGCTAAAGTTTCTATATACTCCTTCTTTTTCTTTGCCTATCTCATAACATTGACCTTTATACAAAGCATGTTCTGTATCATAGTCCCCTCCGCTCCACTTGTCGGAATTTTTCGTGAAGTCATCATATAATACAGGAACATTGATTTGTATATTCATCTCTGGTCGGATGGTCATACCATAAATGGTTTTTATGTCCGGTTTCCTTTCTTGTTCTTCCTTTATCTTTTTCTCTGTCTTTTTATCAAATACAAGATGAACCAGATCAGGGCTTATAATATGTCTGTTGCCTGTTTCTTCATCTATGAAATAAAAATTTTTGTTCTCTTTATCTAAGAACATCCCTATCGATTTTTCTAAGGCTTCTCCCAGTGTCAATTCTGGAGTTCGATCATTGGGATTCAGGGGGTCTTTTGCCGCAACACGCCGTTCAATGAATCGGTTTCCCCCCATATTAATCAGGATACCAGCCGTCATACTTTCTATTTGCGGCATATAATGAGCCCACTCATTTTCCTCCAGTACTACTTGCCCGCCAGCGGGAGATCTTTTTGCAAATGCTCCCTGAAATTGAGTCGTTTCTAACTTTAATTTTTCTCCCGATTCTAGTCTATCCAATTGATTGATATTAAGAGCAATGGGAGCCGAACTAAACTGATCTATTGTATTTAAAGCCACCCCATGTAAATGTTGTTTAGGATACGTCTGCCCGGGCGTTAAACTAAGCGATCTTTGATTGAGTTGTCCGGTGACGGTAGCAATGGTTTGTCTTCCTAACACTAAATTGGTGGTCGGAACCAGGTTATATACAGGGGCTGTCCCCGTATTATAATAGCGTACATTGGCATTCATATAAGCAGATTGTCCGGTATTTAATTCTAATTGATGCTGCCAATCTTGCCCTGAAGTATTGGAAGAATCAACGGTATGCGTAGAGGAATGGGAATAATGGCCGGTAACAGATGCTGAAAATCCTTGAAAAAGAGAAAAGCCCGTACTTACATCGATTCCTAACGTATTAGAGTCACTAACACTGGAAGAAGTGGACCGACTAACGGTCTTTCCCTTTGTCGAGCTAATATTTTCATTATTTGAAAGAATCAGTTCTTCCATGCCAACTGTAATACTGGGATATGCCGCAACAAGAGGATCCCTGGCTACTTTGTGAATTGTACGATCAAGCGCGCCACTTGCTTTTTCCAAATCCGAATAGGGGTCTCCAGCCGTATGAGATTCATATGGATTTGAAACAAATTTTTTAAATCCTTGCTTGATTAATTCTTTTTCTTCTTGTGATCCCTCTTTAGGCCAAGGAAAAACGGCTATATTGTTTTTCACATAATATCCGTTCACTTCCCACTCATCACAAATACCATCTTCATCTGTATCAGGCAGTTTATTCTCCGTTCTAGAATCAGTACCCATTGGAAGACTTTCAAAAGAAATGATTTCAGGAATAGAAAAGGTTTCAACCTCAATCTCTTTTGTTTCTTGTTGATTGAAGGTATAGTGCACGTCTAATTGAAGCAGCTCTTCTTGTTCTGTCATCGGATTTCCAAAGTAAGCTACCACGAATGGATAACTTTTTCCTGCTTCTAACTGTATTTCTTGATCCTTAGCATTTTCGCCGTCAATCAGAATATGCGCAAAACAATGAGGATTAATGGTGAATGTATAAACGCCGCTTTCCTTTGGCGTGAAATTAGCTAACCACCGAACAGATTGTATTGTCTTTTTAAAATCAACGCCATCTAATGTTCTTTTATCTAATTTAAACCCATTGATGCCCCGTGCCACAACAAAGGCCAGTTCGTTAAAATTGTCTCCGTAGAAGAATTGACCTACAGCTTTTAGCATTTTCTCTTCTGTCTGTATCATTGGGAGTTCCCCTTTTCTTTATATAAAGTAGGTGATTCTCTTTCATACCGATAAAATGTTGGATGCTCTACTATTTAATTCTTTCTAATTTAAAAGAATCAATATATCCTCCTTTTTTATAGAAGTTGGCGAAAAATTCAAATGTCAGATTTTCTTCGCCGTCCCCTACAGTAAATTCCTTACTCACTTCTTTGAATCCCTTATCTATGGACGGTAAATCATACGAGTTCGAAGAAAAGATTTCTCTTTTTTTAGAGGAACTCCTACCGGGTATCAATGAAAGTGCCATTTTATCCCATGTACTTAAAACATCTGGTTTGATAAAAGCCGTAAATTTGTATGTGGCTCCTTTTTCTAAGCTGTACTCTTTATGAGCCTTAATGGAATCATTAGAATAGATGACATGATCGTCTGTTAGACTATTGTCTGGATCTCTAACAATCTCCCATTGATTTGCAGAAATAAACTTCCAATCCCTAAGGTTTTTATCCTTCCAAGTACTCTTATCTACAGCATTGACTACCACATCAAATGTAAGGTTATGTTCTTTATCATTTTTATCTTCTTCTCCGTATTCGTCCCATGCATGGATTGTAGCGGTGTGCTTACCAGGGTTATAAGAATTAGAATATAGTTTATTTATAAATTCTGCTTCCACTTCTCCAGCACTACTTATTACATTAAAAAAATCCGTAGCGTTCACTTCCGAGTCGAGGTTGATTTCGCAATTTATCTTAGGTTTCACTTGTAATTTTGGTATCTCCTCAAATTGTGTAAACTCTAAAGTAATGCTGGCCGCTTTATTATACCCACTCTCATTCCCCCTATCTTTCCACCAGTAACTGCAATGATCTGGAGCATCAGGAAGATCTGGCCATGATGGTGTACATGATTCTTTGCGTTCCTCTAAATGAAAATCATATATATATTCGATGTGTAAAATTACATTTTCTAACACAAATTTTCCGTTTTTAATTCTTTCTATTGTTAATACCTCAGTAGAAGGATTATATGATATATTTATATTTTTATTTTGGTTAATAAAACTAGTTATAATTTTTTCAATAGAATAATACCCAGTATAATAAATATTATCTTCCCAACGTTTTCGGTTAAACTCATGTCTATTAGGAAATTTTATTGTTAATTTACTACCTTTTAAGTAGCCTAATTTAGAATTATGATTTCTAATATATCTCTCCAATTCATTTTTAAGATGATTTTTAATCAAATCAAATTCACCAAACCTAATTACATCCATTCAAATTTCCTCCTTATTATTTTGATTTTTTGGGTCCTCTTGCCAAATAATTTTTCGGTAACTTTTATTTTTTTCCCCCTTTTGTAACAAAGTATATATTTAATTCTTTTATAAAAAACATTTATTTTTTCACCCATAGATGAAATTTTTAGTAATGCACCTGGCCAGTTAGGAAAAACATATACAAAAACAAAAAAAAGAGTGAACCTGATAACAGGCCCACTCTTTTGTCGATCTAATATCCTTTTTGAAATAAGACACCTTTTCTGCCGCTACAAACACCTCTTTATGATTTTGCAACCATTCTGCAATAATGGACCCATTTTTGCAACCAGACCGTTTGTGTTAAGGAAAATAAAAAAAACCAGCCAAATGACTGGTTCGTATGGCCGCTGATTAATGGGTAGTTAAAAGCCGTTCCAATAATCAGAACAAGGAGTAACTTCCTCCTCCATTATTATGTGTTAAAAAAGATTAACTACTTTCTTTTCATGGTGAATCCCAGCCCCTAATATAACTATTTACATCTTTAAAACCCTTGAATTATAAGGGTTTTTCTTGTTCGCGTCTGTTCGTATCCGAGTGAATTATGGTGATTCCGAGTAGATTTCGTCCCCAATTTGTCCCCAATGGGGACGTGCTAGCGTTGTTTATCAGATTAATTAAAATTGCTAACACGTATATTGCTAAGTTCCAGACATGATGTATCTGCGTTTCTTAGGTGAATATGCTCAGTTCTTACATTGCCTTAATACTTTTTGTTAGGGTGTAGGTCGGTCCTGTAAGTAAGTGAAACACAACCCGTAGGAACTTTAGGGGTTATGAATATTCTCGTATTCCCGGAAACTTCGATTAATCCAAAAATATAATAAGGTCTACTCCATTAAATGAGTAGATCTTATTATATATATCTATAGGTAATTGAGTAATTGAAGGATTTCTTTATTAAATTCTGCACTTGATGATTTTAATAAGGACGGGACCTCTATAAAATGCACAATAAGAGCTCTATTAACTTTGTAAAAGTAGTCTTTTTTATCTCCTGTAAGCAGATCCACGATGTCTCTTTTTAACGAATCACTAACTTTCCCCCATAAAAATTCCGATTCTTCCAAGTGTTTATCAATGAAAATTCTAACATGATTAATAAAGGGGTCATCTTTATGCTGAAAGGTATCCCTTAATTGTGTAATCGTCATTTCCTCTGCTTTAAGTGATTGGTTCGCATAAACTTGCTTCGTATTTTCAGCAGCGCTAGCACTCGCCGCGAAAATACCAAAAGTACTAAATCCAATTACACTTGCTAACGCAATTCCTCCACATTTTTTCACTAGCGATTTTGGCCTTTTTGTTTTCATAATGATCCCTCCCGATTTGGATGTAACTCCTCTTTAAGGTAAATTGTACCACGAAAACCAACAGAAGGTTTTTTAATTATGTTATAAAATAGTTAATTATTGTTATAAAAGGAGTGTTTTTGTAATATAAAGTGATTGTTAAAGTAGGCATTACCATTTACACCCAGTTCCTTCAAGGAGCCGAGTCCACCTTTCAGTCGAGTTGTCAGAAAAATCAAAGTATGTTACTCTTATAATGTACATCCTCTTGATAAACATTTGTGTACCCATTGTCAAAAAAAAGGACCACGTCGGTAATTTAATACCTTCGTGATCCTTTTTCCATGGGTGGATGATACACGGTTTAATCTAACCTATGTTAGTAATAAGGGAATTATTCCTGTTAAACCTCTCAAACATTTTTTTCCAGTTCCTTAAAGGAACCTAGTTCATTTATTGTAAACTTCTAAGAGCGCCTAGGAAATTGATCCTTAGCGCTCCTTTTACATATTTCATATTAAATGTTTCAATTTACAGGATTAGACTTATTTGCTGTCGAAGAATAAAATGTAAATCTTGTAAATTTGAAAGGAGAAAATATGAATAAACCTAATAATCCCAATCAAAGACCCCAACAGCCTAAGCCTAATCAAAAACCACCTGGGCGTTACGTTGATAAATCTTTACCGCAGATAGAAAGAAGATCCATAGACAGAAATACAGCAATTGAAATAAAAAAGCCACCTAAGTCGAATTAAATTCTTCTATTTGTTTTGTAGGTTTTTGTAGGTCTAATTCTTGTACTACCATTCCATTTTTTATATCCACATAGGAACGGATCACTTCATATTGATAGGTAAGATCTGATTCTAAAAGCTCTTCACTTCTTTCTAATATTAAAGCGCGTTCCGTCTCAAACGGACGGGACGCATTTTTAACAACTCCTAACAATGTATTTTCCGGTTTGTCGATTTTAAACATTTTCACGGGTAAGGCACCTTCATTTTTTGTTTCATTAACCTTTAGAAAAAACTCATCCCATACTGCCGGCATTTCAGAAAAAGACGCAATTCCTATAGATTTTCTGGTTGAATTTACAACTTTTCTTTGTAAAGGATACAGCCATCTTACATAAATGTAACTCAAGCTAAAACTGACTGGAATGCTAATCACAGCAAACCAAGCTAAAAACTCAATATTTCCGGCATTTGTCTTTACGTCATAAAGTGTCAAAATTATCGGTGTCCTGTAGACCATTCCAACGAGATTATAAATAAGCACAGTTAATATTGACACTGGAAACCATAACAGTGCGGAGATCGCACCCATCTCACCTGGATTATGTTTTATCACTGGATTTATACCAAATGATTGTATCCAAAAATACATAAGAAAGCCAGGAAGAATAAAAACTAATGTAGAAATAAAATTTTCCATAAACTAATCCTCCTGAATATGTTAATTCTTCCCTTAGCGTATTGATTCCTGCTTAATACGGTAATAATCGTTACTGCTCCTTCTTCACAGCGCTCTTACCAGCACTATATAGACCGCATGAAGTAAGGCCGGAGATAATACCGTACATAATGCCCGTTTTAAGATCCCACGGAGCCAGGTAAACAACACCTGCTGCAACACCCAGAATAACAGACAGAACCGGAGCCAGACGAACTGGCAGTCCGATTCCTTTCGCCATTTCAACAAGACCGACAATAAAGGCGACAATGACAGTATCTGTAATTTCTATATTCATAGCGTCCTCCTAAAGGCTGCTCGCCAAAATGTGGTTATTCAGCCATACCAATTCGTCAACGGTAAGGCAACGTTTTTCTATTTTAACCATCCAATTCCAGTCCGTGAATAGTCCTGCATTCCAGGCTTTCCCCATATTGTCATAGACCTGTTTCCATTGCCAGTCTTCCAGTTGTAATGTTCTATTCATGTCTTCCTCTCCTTCGTAAGCTTGTTTAATTCGCTCTATAAAGCTTGGTATTCTTCCCTCATCTAACATTCTGTGCGGGCAGTATTTGCCACTCCAGTGCTGGTGTGGAACCACATTCTCAATAGGAATACAAAACTCTTTCATTAGTTGGGCAATGACAATAGCTGCATTGTCCTCAGCCTTGTAATATCGGCTGCCGCCGGACTTAGAGTAACAAATTTCTACGCCTATGGATTGACGGTTTCCTGTCCCGTACCCGTCTCCACAGTGCCATGCATTTCTGTCAAAAGGAATGCCCTGAACAACTTCTTTATCGTCCACAGCAACGTGGAAGCTGACTTCATTGTTGTTTCCAATCATATAACGAATCTCATTTTCTGCGGGAGCATCGTTATACGTATTGTGGAACGTAATATATTTCGGTGCCATTTTATTCGGACATTTAATTCCATATTTACTTGGGTCAACTAGCATTTCTCTGATTTCCATCATTCAACATCTCCGTCATGTTTTTCTTTTAAAATCCCTTTGATCTCGGCAATATCACTGGAAAGAAGGCTAAAAGACTTCGCTTGCTCCCGAATGACTTCCTGATTCTCGCTAATAGTCTTCTGATACTCCTTCTCCCGTACTTCATTTTTCTTCATTGTAGTAAAAAGCAGCCAGATAAACAGCGCACCAAATATCCCGGTATTTAGCGCTGTATTAAAAATTTGGTCCTCCATTCATGGTTCCTCCTGTTTTCTTTCATCATACTTCAACTATAATTTTAAAGATTGCTAGAGGATCATATATTTTTTCACCCATTGATGAAAATTTCATTTCCATATGTCCCCTCCTGTTTTTGAGCAATAAAAAATGCGCCTCATTTGGCGCTATTACACTTCTTCTGTATATTCCAAAATGTAATCCTCCACCGCACAGCGGTAATCTGGATTCGTTATGTCCTCTATCACATCCGTTTTTTTCGTTTTCGGGTTCAAACCACCGTTTACAATTCTATCCGCAAATCCTCACTACAATCATGTTTACCATTATAAAATACCTCCTGCTTCTTTATCGCTTGCTAATAATAAAGCATCTTCTACTTCTTTCACTTGTTGTTTCTCAGGTGTCTGTGGAATTTCTTCTAAGATTGGTTTTTTTGTTTCTGTATCCATTCTTACAATTCTGTATTTTGTATAGTCTATCGAACCGAAATCAAAATCAACAACATCTAATTTTGTGATGTTCTTGCGCGGTAAAACATCACCTTGCATTTCTCCTGATTGAAAAATAATCTCCCCATCTTGGTCATACAAAACTCTATTTCCAACTTGCATATTCTTACCTCCTATTCGCTTGCGTACCAAGAGCCCCATACTTTACGTTTATTTGAGTTATTTGGAGCCCTATACACGAGGACAGAGAATCCATTGTCCTGAATACTAAATGGTTCACATGTACCAATCGCATTACCAGAAAGACAAATCTCTACTTCGTTCATTTTCCGAATGTCAAATATCTCTGTATACATCCTACAGTATTGTAGGGTACCAGGGTGTTCGTCGGCTAGTTTATACTCCATAAGGATCATGCTAGGTTTAAATTCAAGTTGATTGACATCCAAATAATAAGGTTCATCATAGTCTAGGTTTCGCCTAGGTATGGTTCCCTCTGCCCATTTCTTCCCCGTATTAATTTGTTTTATCTTTGTTGCTAAGTCTGTGAATGTGTCCTCTTTTACCGCGGGCACTCCTTGGTCAGTAATGGCCTTAGCAACTTGTTTTTTCCCATCACTGACAGAGGTAAAAAGCTCGCTAATCGTAGTTTCAACATCTTTGTACTTATCTAACGTTTCTTTGATCCCGCCTTCAATCCGGTTAAAATCCTTTTCTGTCACCGTATCATCCAATTTCCAATTTAATTTAGGTACATATGCCACGGGTTACACCTCCTCCACAAATAAGGTTTGTTTGATCACGGTATCTGAAGTAATCGGGATAAAGACCTCATTTTTACTAATCAACCCACCGTCCGTTGTTTTCACTTCAATGGTATGAATGTTTTCAACTGCTCCCTTGGGCACCATATACTCAAGACTAATTACGTGGTCATGGAGCGTCTTCTGAACGTTTTCAACTTCATATTCAGAGTTAAGAATTACTTTTCCTATTCGGTTCTGAGCATACCCTGCAACCTCATTTAAAAAAGCTGAAATTAGACAGATCCTATATATCTAAATTGAGGAGTGGCATCGTTAAGCCACCATCTGACGAAATCACTGAAGCTATCGCTGAAGTAATTGGATGCGATCCTCTTGAATTAATTTGGGCAGCTACGATAGAAAAGTCACATCCTAAAATTCAAAAAAGCCTAATGAACATTAATGCATCTTTAATGAAAAAAGGTATTGAATTAGAGAAAAAATACCCTATACCTGACCAAATGGACGAGATAGATACGGACAAATATATTTCAAGTATTCCTGAGTACAAAAAGTTCTAAGATGACTTGATTGACGAACTTGGTAAAAATGGAGGACTAGAAGAGTTAACTAAAAGTAACGAAATCAGTGATCTGCAGAATAACGATGTTTTCAATTCCACAAGAAAGAGGATAAAAATCCCTATTTATGGTTCAGTTTTAACAAGCCCGAATGGTTTAGTTTTTAAAAACTACTTAGGGGAAAGATGGGAGGATATTGAGCTTACAGATGACAATTATTTCTACATTTTAATTAAAAAAGACTCAATGATAGGGGATGCAATTATGCCGGACGACCTTGCATTGATTAAAGAAGAACACAATGAGGATTATTTTGGACTATCAGCAGGAATTGTTGATAACGAAGAATGTACAATCAGGCGAATTTATAAGAAAGACGATTCTATTGTTCTTTACCCATCGAACCCTACGTTTCCACCAAGGATATTTAAAGGTCAAGAATTGAATCGTATACAGATTATAGGAAAAATTCAACAAATTATACGAAACTTCAAAAATTGAAAGGAGAAAACAATGGCAAGTATTCAAAAGAGAGGGGACACTTCTTATCTTCTTGTGGTTGAGGTCGGAAGAGACGCAAAGGGTAAGCGGATTAAACGTACTAAAACAGTCCGAGTAGATGAGAAGTTACTAAAAACACCAAAAAAACTAAGTAATCATTTAGAATTAGAGTTAGCTAAATTTCAACTAGAGGTCGAAGCGGGGGAGCATATATCTCCTGAGAAAATGACTATTGAATCATTCGTAAACGAATGGAAAGAAAAATATGCAGTAAAATCGGAAAACATCCAATGGAAGGAGTAAAGAAACCGAAAGTAACTAAAACTGAAATGAAATTTTATGATGAGTCTGAAGCTAAAAAAGTGATCGAATCTTTATACAAAGAATCTGCCATGTGGCGATTGTTTATTCTTACAGCAATTTTAGGAGGGTTAAGACGCGGTGAGATTCTGGCATTAGAGTGGTGCAATATTAATTTCGAAGAAGGGTTTATTTCTGTTAATAAAAGTATTTCCCTGACGGTAAATGGACAAGCAATAATTAAAGAGCCAAAAACCAAGGGGTCTAAAAGAAATATAACTATGCCGGAGTGGTATTTCAAAGAGCTTAAGGAATATTGGACGGAATGGAAAAAGGAAAAATTGAAAGTAGGGGAACTATGGAGCGGAGGAAATTTTCAATATGTATTTCATGCTGGCTTTGGAAAACCGATATATCATACACAGCCTTCAAAATGGTGGAGGGAGTTTTGTAGCCGACATGATTTAAGATATATTCGATTTCATGATCTACGCCACAGTCACGTTGCCATTCTTCTTGAAAATGAAACCGACCTAAAAATTATTCAAGAACGACTCGGCCACTCTTCATATCAAACTACAGCGGATACCTATGCTCATGTCTCTAAAAACATTAACAAAGCCACTGCCGACAAATTAAATAAATTAGACCCTCGAAAAAATTCGTCAACAACTCGTCAACAATTGTAATTTTGGAGTCTTACCCTTAGATTTGAAATTGTGGGTATAAAAAGGCAAAAAGCCTTGAAATACAAGGCTTTTCCCATTATGCGGTAGAGAGGACTCGAACCTCCACGGGCGTACGCCCACTACCCCCTCAAGATAGCGTGTCTGCCATTCCACCACTACCGCATATTCGGTTGAAAAGTGAGCCATGAAGGACTCGAACCTTCGACACCCTGATTAAAAGTCAGGTGCTCTACCAACTGAGCTAATGGCTCGCAGCTAGGATGCTGGTATTAAGTTGAAAGGCTGGTGACCCGTAGGGGATTCGAACCCCTGTTACCTCCGTGAAAGGGAGGTGTCTTAACCCCTTGACCAACGGGCCACAATCAATTGTAACTTGTTGCAGCGACAAGTGTTATTATAGCGAATTCCTCCGCAGATGACAACCCCTTTTTTTATGAAATTGTTGGTTTTAATAATCTTTGCTTCGCTTCAAAAAAAAGAAGCTGTATCGCAGACAGCTTCTATCCAGGTCGTCTTTGTATGTATGGCGGAGAGAGAGGGATTCGAACCCTCGCACCGCTTGCGCAGTCTAACCCCTTAGCAGAGGGTCCCCTTATAGCCACTTGGGTATCTCTCCATAAATAAGAATGGCTCCCCGAACAGGACTCGAACCTGTGACAACTCGATTAACAGTCGAGTGCTCTACCAACTGAGCTATCGGGGAAGGACATGATCTAATGTATCATGATTGCGGATAAAAGTCAAGTACCTCTAAACGAAGTTTACCGCGGCAAGATCCGCAAGCATATTTTGCCGGATCCATCTTTCTTTTTCTGCGATAAATGTGCCCGCATTTAGTACAGACAAGCTGATATTTAAAAGGTTTAGGAGGCTTGTCCTGCAAAGCTTTACAATACCTCGCACCGCCTACAGCCTTAAGAAGCTGCTTAAATTCCCGATCTCGGTGACGGTAACCCCGCCCCATCAAGTGTAAATGATAATGGCAAAGCTCATGCTTAATAATTTTCTCCACTTCTTCCCGCCCATATACGTCCCATTGCTTTTGGCTAATCTCAATATTGTGGCTTTTCATCATATATCTGCCACCAGTAGAGCTTAATCTTCTGTTGAAGGAGGCTTTATGCCGGAACGAACGGCCAAAAGACGTCAAGGAGATGTCCTCTACCCACGCCTGAAGCTCTTCATCTGTCATTTTTCCCGGTCTCCTTTCTTCTTCTCTTGAATTTGTACAAGATCTGTCGCTATACTGTCAAGTAGTACAAATGTGACCGGAGAGGAGCTTACACTTTTATGTCTACTTATGCCTACGCTATCCTGCAAAGCCGGCAAGGCCTTCAATTCGTGCAAATGCCGGATACGCATCTGTATCAACTCACTGCACTACACCAGCGGCTCCATAAAGAATTGGACAAGCTGACTGCCTGTGAGCTTCCCGATTTGCCTGTTGTTCTGGCAGAATGCCGTTCTTTAGAGCTAATTTCTGCTGAGCATAATATTCATCAAGGATTGGAGTATATTAATCAATTGAAACAATCATTTGCCTCTATTCCTGAAAAATCTTACCCTTTGATCTCTCTTTTTACTGAAATTCGTGCTTTACAGGCCCAATTGGAGCAGTGGTACGAGGAAGAAGACGACATGGAGTAAGGGAGGGCTTAGAGGGTTTTGGGCGTTAAAAGCTAGCCAAAATAGCCGTACTAGCAAGATTTTTGCCTTTTTCCGCTTGCAGACAGGCACCCTTTGGGCAGTTTCCCCATATGCTGATCATAATCAGTTAAGGCACAGTCAGTCAGGGAGGGGAAACCGATATGCCTCAATGGCTTTGCAACCAACTTATGCGGGCATTTCAAAACAAAAACCGCCGGCAGATCCGTTTGCTGAATGACAGCTGGTTTTTTTACCGCAACCGAAAATAATCATTAAATCCGCCGCTAATAAATAGAATGGACTCCATTGAATTAAAAAATAATGTAACTTTTTTGTAGGCAAAAATGGTTCAGGTAAATCCACCTTGCTTGAGGCGATAGCGTATCAATGCGGCTTCAATACAGCTGGTGGTGGGAGAAACAATACCTACTATTTAAATTCATTCGAATCTGCATTAGAATCAGTCTCACGGGGAATCATTTCTAAGTTTGTTCAAATCGTTCTAAAACATTTATTTGGTGAATCAAATGAATAAAGGGACCAATAGCCAATGGTCCCTTTATTTTATAAAATAATTTCATTCCCATATGTAATCGAAGGCTTTCAGAGCATCCACCAATCCATACCCGTACGTTCTTTTCTTCCCCAATTTAGTTGCAGTCTTGTCTAAAATCTTTCTAATGTCTTTGTTCTTCAATAAATCGGGTTTGGCCCCCCAAATTTGAGCGGCTACACCCGTCACGTGTGCTGAGGCCATTGAAGTACCCAGGTTCATCGAATATTGATATTCAGTGATGTGCTATAGATGCTAGCTCCCGGAGCCATTAATTCAAGATCTTTTCCGGAGCTTGAATAAAATGTCCGTTCATTTCTGCTGTTTATTGCTCCAACAGCAATGACCTCTTTGTAGGCAGCCGGGAAAGCAATTGTATCGTCTTTGTTGAATCCATTATTTCCGGCGGCTGATACCAATAGTACACCTTTTTTATAAGCTTCTTTCACAGCTTTTTTTAGCGTCTTGCTGTCCGTTGTGGTCTCAAGGCTTAGATTGATGATATTTATTTTATTTTTAACTGCCCATTCTATCTCGGAAATGACAGCACTAATATCCCCATCACCTTTTGAGTCTAGTACCTTTATGGAAAACAGTTCGGAATCTGGTGCTATACCTGCAACACCAATATGATTGTTTGTTGCCCCAATAATACCTGCTACCGCTGTTCCGTGCCCATAATCATCCATATAGTCTGTATTTCCTTCAACGAAACTTGTCCCCCCGCAGACCACTAGGTCATCATGTGTATAATCAATACCGGAATCAATAATTCCTATCTTAATCCCTTTACTGGTAAAACCTTTCTCTTGTACTTTTAATGCGTTTATTTTTTCTATTCCCCAAGGAACTATCTGGGGTGAAGCCTTTTTTTGATCAAGGAATAATCCTTTAAATAATAGGATAGATTCAGCAGGAACCTTTAATTCAGAAACAGGTTTGATTTTAAGATCAGGTTCAAAAAACTCAATTTGGGGATAATCCTTCAATTTCGAAACATTGTTCTCAGAAATCTCCACAGCAACCACAGGCATATCCTGATACTCTACTATTATCTTACTCTCTAAGTTTTTGATTAGCTCATAATCAATGGAGGTATGGAAAGAAATTAAGTACTTTGATTTTGTTTCCTCTGCAGGTCCCAAATTTTGTGCAAAAGAAAAGGGCGATGCAATAAAACATACCAAGGTAAAGGAAAAGAAGAGAAAACCGATTTTTTTCATTATTCGCTACAATCCTCCTTATGAAATGTTTAAACCTAGCTATTTGGAAGGGAAAGCAAATAGTTACAAACTTCAACCTGCATTCCTTGTTCTTTCATAGCTTTTATTAAAGATAAAGGAAGGTCCTCATCCATTACCGGCCAGATTTTTGTTATGGCACTTATGACATTTTTAGTTGTATTGGATTATCACTGAACAAAAAGTCAGTATTATAAGTCTCAGTTTCTCTAAGATGGAGGGGGAATTTTCTGCCGGCTAATTTTTCGGATAATAACATAAACAATCTATTGATCCTTGTTTGTTGGTCAGGCGTGATCCCATAAGAAAAATGAAGTCGTAATAAGGAAAGTTTCCATTAGAGGCTTTACAGATAGATAAGCGAAATACAATATCTTCCAATATATCTATTTTTCGTTTCATTTCGAGAAGCTCATCACTTTGGTTTTTTACTATTTTCTCCAACTCCGCCACTTGTCGTTCCATGGTCCAGTCCCCCTAGTAAGGAGGAAAATAGAAGCCCCTCCCTTTATATTTACTATAAACTACAATAAAAGGAAGTCAACAGTAGTAGCGATTGCCTTAGCAATAGCTACACCATATTTATCTGGTACTCCCGCTATACGTAGGCCATCAAGGATAATAGTTCTGATCGCTGCTGTAGTATATTCTCCCAATTAATCCATTTTGGATATTGCATTATCGATACCTTTAGCAATTTTCGAAGAATTCTTGGAAAGATACTTAGCAGTATCTTTGTCAAGCCACTTTACAACATACGAAAGTGCTTCACCTCCATATTTTACTGCACTCTTTATAACAACGAGAGCTCCCCTAACCAAGAATCCCCATTTTCCGGCTGACTTTACCTCTCCGTTGGTAACTGTTGCTGATGTAGTAACGGATGTTAAAGGTTTAGCAGCAAACGCTTGAGAAGCTGAGAGTATAATTCAATTTTGTATTTGAAATAGGGATAAAAAACATAAAGAACTCCCGCTGCTATAGTATTTCGCGGGAGTTTGTCTTCAATCTGAAGGAGGAACATAGAAGTTCCTCCCTTTAATTTTTTTCTATAAACTACAATAACAGGAAATCAACAGCCGCAGTGATTGCCTTAGCAATAGCTACTCCATATTTATCAGGTACCCCCGCTATACGTAGGCTATCAAGGACAATGGCTCTGATCGCTATTGTATTGTATTCATGCAACTGATCGATTTTGGATATTGCATAATCGATACCTTTAACAATTTTCGAAGACTTCTTGGAAAGATACTCAGCAGTATCTTTATCAAGCCACTTTACAACATACGAAAGTGCTTCACCTCCGTATTTTACTCCATTCTTGATACCAACGAGGGCTCCTCTAATCAAGAATCCCCATTTTCCGGCCGCCTTTACCTCCCCGTTGGTAACTGTAGTTGATGCAGCAACAGGTGTTGAAGGTTTAGCAGCAAACGCTTGTGAAGCTGGGAGTATTGCAGTAAGAGATAATACAGTAGCCAATGAAGCAAGTACCAAAGATTTCTTGAACATTCGAAAACCTCCTAAATGATTATTTCAAAACCAGACCTAAAAAAACTCATCTATTGAGAATCACATTGGTATGTTTGATAGAACATCTCCTTTCCCAGCAGAATCACCCCAGCCTTTATCTGAAAAGAACGTTTACGATGTAAGGTAACGGAAGCTTGTTTCTTTTACATATAAAGAAATGCGGCCCGCTGTGCCACAATCAAATCCTCTTTCTCATGGAATTGATGAGGCTTTCTTATCTATATAACGTATATCGAATACAAAATCTGACGAAAATATCCAATTTTTTTAAAATTAATTTGAATTAGTTGTAAATTTTTGGTTTTACTGTATACTATAATTACTGGGTTGCATATCAATAAACATTATGGATTTGTCATGATTGGGGGGAATAATATAGATCAATGGATTTGCTTGTTACAAAACAACATCGGGGATTTGGAAGCTGATTTACAGGAGCTAATCTATCTCTCTTTCTATAAATTTGCATATCAATATATTTATTTTTTGATTCGGGACCATGCAACTACAGAGGATATTATACAAGATGCCTTTATTAAGATCATGAAACATGGACCAAATCTCCATGCATCTAATTTAAGGAGTTGGGTTAAACAAGTAATCCGGAATACAGCTCTGGACTGGTTAAGAAAAAATAAAAAAGTCAAGTATATGTTTAATGAGGAATACTTTAATACGGCAGCACATTTTCAAAGGGAGCCATCTGACATAGAGAATGACGTTGAACATAAATTAAGGAACGAGTTACTACATCAAACAATCAATGAATTAAAATCAGAATACCGGTGTTTACTCTGGCTATACTATATGGAAGAAAAATCATATAAAGAGATATGCCATGAACTCAATCTGTCCGAACAAGTCGTCGCACAGCGTTTGGCAAGAGCACGTAAAAAATTGCTTCAACACTTTTCAAGAAAATGGATTAACCAGAATACATAATATAACAAGTTGTGGAATATATCGTATGCCCATGCAATAGTCTCTCAGACACAAAACCAGCCTTAAAAAAAACCAGGCACCCTCCCTGGTCAATTCGGAAAGAGCGCCTAGAGTAATGTTGTCTTGTTTGAATTTTCCTTAGGTAGAATCAATTTCATTATTGGATTCCATCTGAAGTTGTCTTACAAAATTGTCCCCTAATTATTTCTCCTGGACAGGCGGCTTCATTGTTAAGCCTACACGGCCTTTTTTAATATCGACATTCAGCACCCACACCGTTACATTATCTCCGACAGATACAACATCCATGGGATGCTTAACAAATTTGTCGCTCATTTGGGAGATGTGTACCAATCCGTCACTCTTGATTCCGATATCTACAAAAGCGCCAAAATCAATCACATTCCGGACTGTTCCCTGCAGCTCCATACCAGGAGCCAGATCCTCAATCTTTAAAACATCCGTACGGAAAATTGGCAGCGGCAGTTCTTCACGCGGGTCGCGTCCGGGACGCTGAAGACTCTCGATAATATCTTTGAGTGTCGGTACCCCGACATTCAACTCCTCCGCCATTTCATAGACATTTAGACTTTTCAAGGCTGCCGACAATTTGGATGTACCCAGTTCTTCCGTATCCAGACCCAGCTTCTTCAGAAGCATTCCCACTACTTCATATGATTCCGGATGAATCGGAGTATTGTCAAGACCGTTTTCTCCTCCGCTGATTCTTAGAAAGCCGATACTCTGTTCATAAGATTTGGCACCCAGGCGAGGAACCTTCTGAAGCTGTTTCCGGTTGGTGAATTTCCCGTTTTCTTCCCTATACTTAACTATATTTTTTGCAATCGTTCTGTTGACACCTGAAACGTAGGCAAGCAAGGATGGGGAGGCTGTATTTACATCCACTCCAACATGGTTAACAGCGGACTCCACAACGGCTTTTAAGCTTTCTTCCAGGTGCTTTTGCGAAACATCATGCTGATATTGGCCCACCCCAATTGCTTTGGGCTCAATTTTGACAAGTTCCGCCAAAGGATCCTGCACTCTCCGTGCAATGGAGATGGCACTCCGCTCCGCCACGTCCAGGTCCGGATATTCAGCCTGGGCCAGTTTGGATGCAGAATAGACACTTGCACCCGCTTCGTTCACAATAAGATACTGCAGATTTGCCTCTTTCATTTCCCGGATTAGATCTGCGACGAATTGTTCTGTTTCCCGTGATGCTGTTCCATTCCCTATAACGATCAGTTCTACTCCGTGGCGCTGGATTAACTGTTTTAAGATCGTTTTTGCTTCCTCTACTTTGCTGTATGGAGGAGTCGGATAAGAAACAGCAATCTCCAGCATTTTGCCTGTTTCATCTACAACTGCCAGCTTACAGCCCGTCCGGAAAGCCGGGTCCACACCCAGTACGGTTTTGCCGCGGACCGGGGGCTGCAGCAGCAAATTCCGCAGATTAGCGGCAAATATCGTGATCGCATGTTCTTCCGCCCGTTCCGTCATTTCCCCCCGTACTTCCCGCTCAATAGAAGGAGAGATCAGCCTTTTGTAGGCGTCCTGAACAACCTCTTCCAGCTCATTCTGAACTACAGAGGGGCCTTGGATCAATTGGCGGCCCATATATTGGTGAATACGGTCGGGCGCCACTTCCAGGTTTACTTTCAAGAATCCTTCCCGTTCCCCCCGATTAATCGCCAAAATACGGTGTGGCGGCATACGTTTGACCGGCTCATCGTAAGCATAATACATCTCATACACGGATTCTTGTTCGGCATCTTTGGCTTCGGTACGAAAAATCCCCTCATCCCTGGTATATTTACGTACCCAGGCACGCACTTTAGCATTATCCGCTATATTTTCGGCAATGATATCCATAGCCCCTTGAACGGCATCCGCTGCCGATAGGATTCCTTTATCCTCATTGATATACTTCTCAGCCTCTTCCGCAAGCGAACCTTGCTTCGGCTGCTTCAGCATCCAGCCTGCAAGAGGTTCCAGTCCGCGTTCTTTGGCCACACTTGCTCTTGTTTTCCGTTTTTGGCGGTAAGGGCGGTATAAATCTTCTACATCCTGAAGTTTCACCGCTTGTTCAATGGCGGAATGCAGCTCTGCTGTCAGCTTGCCCTGTTCATCTATAAGTCGGATGACTTCAAGCTTACGGTCTTCCAAGTTCCGCAGATACTGCAGGCGCTCTTCAATAGAGCGAAGCTGGTTCTCATCCATTTCCCCGGTCATTTCCTTCCGGTAGCGGGCAATAAACGGAATCGTATTGCCCTCATCCAGAAGAGCGGTAGCGGTCTTTACCTTACCGGGAGTAAGAGCCAGCTCCGTTGAAATTTGCTTTTGAATACGGAGTTGAATCTCCTCTTTCTTATCTTCTGTCAGCTCATAAGCCGCCCCGGCCAGCGTTTCCGAATGGCTTGTCCCTCCTTGTTCCGTAACTGCCCACGCCAGACGGGCTTCCCATGCCGGATAAAAATATATATTCACTCTGATTCCCTCCCATACTTACGGTCAGACATTGACCTTACCATCAAAAAACGAGGGTTTAATATCCCCTCGTCTCTTTCTTGTCTTTTAAAATTCTATCAACCCTACACTTACCTGTAAAGCATCGTTCACTTTACGCATGGTATCTTCATCTAAATGGGTAATTTTATCGGTCAACCGCTGCTTGTCAATGGTCCGGATCTGTTCCAGCAAGATAACCGAATCGCGGTCAAATCCGTGTGTTTCCGCATCGATCTCCACATGAGTGGGCAGCTTGGCTTTTTGAATTTGGGCGGTAATCGCCGCCACGATTACCGTCGGGCTAAACCGGTTCCCGATATCGTTCTGAATGATAAGAACAGGCCTCACTCCCCCCTGCTCGGAACCGACAACAGGAGAAAGATCCGCAAAGAAAACATCACCACGTTTGACAATCAAGGACTACACCCCGCTCACTAAGCGGTCCACCGTATTGTCGGCTTCTTCCTCCGCTTGAAAAGCTTCGGACGCCATATTTAAATTAATTTTCGCCATTTCCATATAGCCTCTCTGCATGGATTCACGGAGGGTCCTCTTCTTTCTTTCGAGCAGGTACAATCTCATGGCTTGTCGAATGAACTCGCTGCGATTCGAGTTTTCTTTCTCGACGATGCCGTCCACCTCCTTCAGAAGGTGGTCTGGAAGACTAATCATGATACGCTTCGTATTATGCATATTACTCACTGATCTCGCACCCCCAATAACATACAAAGACAATATTATCATTATGGTTTAGCTGATATCTTTTTATTCAAAGCTAGTATATGTACCCCGTATAGCGTATATGCTATACGTGCACAAAATAACCAGCCGCTAAGTTAATCTATTCGTGTCGAAGGATCGAAAATCCTTTTTCTTTCGAGCTATTTTTTAAAAAAGACATCGAAAGCAACTTTATTAAAATAATCCGGGCAAATGCTATGTTGAGTGGTGGTGAAGTACATTTTTCACCTCAACGATGCGCCCTTCCTTAACATAGACACGCGGTATACGATGAGCCATCATACAGGTTACTTCATAATTGATCGTGCCCAGATGCCCGGCTATTTCCTCAGCGGGAATGACTTCATCCCCCTGTCTTCCTATAAGCACCACTTCATCACCGGCTTCAGCTTCCGGTACCCCGGTTATATTGAGCATGCACTGATCCATACAAATACGTCCGACGATAGGGACCCGCTTTCCCCGGATAAGCGCGTTTGCCTTAGTCGACAACATTCTCGAAAATCCGTCGGCATATCCGATCGGAAGTGTGCCGATCCGTTCTTCTCCTTTTGTGTGATAGATCGTACCGTAACTGATACCTGAACCCTCAGATAGCCATTTATCATGAATCATCCGGGTTTTCAAAGACATAACGGGTTCAAGCTTAATGATGGTATGATCCACCTTTTCAGAGGGGTATAATCCATACATGGCAATTCCCAACCGTGCCATATTATAAACGAGCTCCGGGGTATCTATAGCGGCTGCACTATTTCCCGCATGAATATAAGGTATGTCTATTCCAAGGCGCTTCACTTCATGCACAACTCGGGAAAACTTTTCATACTGCAGGCGCGTATATGCCTTGTCCGCCTCGTCGGCACAGGCATAATGAGTAAAAAGTCCTTCCAAACAAATATGGGGCATCCGGGCAATCTGTTTCAGATAGGAGACGGCCTCCTCCTCTTTGTACAGGCCGATCCGGTGCATGCCACTGTCCACTTTTACATGAACGCGGAGCCTCTTATCCAGAGCTTCAGCCTGTCCCTGAAGGAGTTCCATTCCTCTTAGCATTTCTTCATTAAATACGGTTAACGTAATATTGTTTTTCAGAGCCATTTCTAACCCGTCCGGAGCAGTATATCCCAATACCAGGATTGGGGCTGAAATCCCTGCTTCCCGGAGCTGCAACGCTTCATCCAGAAAGGCTACTGCCAAATGATCGGCTCCCGAAGCAATGGCTTCCCGGGCAATACTTGCCGCTCCGTGTCCATAAGCATCCGCTTTAACAACAGCCATTATCCGTATCGAATCCGGTAAAGCCTGCCGGAAAGCCTGCAAATTGCCGGAGAGCGCATCCAGGGAAACTTCTACCCATGTAGGGCGATAATATGCATCCACTTTCTGTTCACCTTCTTTTTAACAAAGCAGAAGGGAAGCAGCACCGTATCGGGCGATGACTTCCCTGATTCTTGCAATCTGGCCTTAATAGCCAATTAAATTTATGTTAATCTCTGGGCCTGAAGCTGTCAATGAACAGAATAGGGTAAAAATTTCCCCTTATTTGCCTATTTTCCGCCTTCACCCAAAACAGACATCGCTACTTTGATCATTTCTTCCTTAGGCATATCGGAAGTGGATAATTTAAAGTCTACGCCTTGATACGTCCAGTTCAGCGTACGCTGTTCTTTCCCGGTAAGCACACCCAACGTAAAACCAAGGTCCACCAGTTCCCCCGGCAGTACGGCAACTGCTTGAGCTTGCGGTCTTACTTCTACAATATTGTAATTGAACTTCCCTTTATAGCGTACCAAGATGGCTTTTTCTTCTCCGTACTTGAAGTCACTGATCCCCGATTTTTCCACACCTTGGGGTATATAGGCAGGCTCAATGATGCCGAATGACCGGTCTTTACCAGATTCGCTTGTCTGCTTGCCGTCCTTATCCTTTTTTTCTGAATCGGAGTTATTTTTGCCCCGTTCTGTTTTTCCCTGATCCGTCCCTTTCGGGTCAGTACTGGAATTTTTAGTCCCTGGTGTACTGGAAGGAACCGGACTTACGCTTGGCCTGGTACCGTCCTTTTTAGATTCGTCCGGTTTTCCCGCTCCGGTCTTATCTTTCTCTTCCGTATTAGCCTTTTCGTCTCCAAGCACATTTTCATCCGGTGTCAAGCTCAAGGAATTCATGTTGGAAGTTGTCATATTACGCTGCATGTCAAAAGCATTTTTATCAAATTTGCTGCCAAATTCAAATTGGGTAAAGTCCAATTTCACGATAACTTTAGAGTTTTCATCGGATACTTCCACATGCTTAGGAGCAAGATTTTTCTTATCCAGCCAAATTTTTTGGCGCTTCAGGTTTCCATTGTTCTGGTATTTAGCCGTAACATCAAAGACATAAGCACTGTCTTCATCAACAAACTGGCGCTCGTTATCATTCACAATGCTTTGCGCCAGCGTTTGAAATAAATAAACCTGTCCTTGATTATCCGGCCAATCACTTTGGAACCGGAAGCTTTTGTTAAGATGAGGAGTGAGCACAAATACCCCGTCATCATTGCGAAGGACAATCTGCTTAATGTCTTTGTTCTCATTCGTTAGAGAGATGCGGTAAAAATGCGGATTCTGATACCACACCTCAACCTGATATTCCTGTGGATGTTCTCCGGTGTTAAGTACCATCTTCCCAGTTCCTTTATAGCTTTCCAGCTTGCTCGTCATGTTGTTAAGATCCTTTACAACGGATCCTGCATCCTTGCTCCCGCATCCAGCTAATACTGCTGCCAATCCTATCACAATGGCCAATATCCATGTGACCCGACGCATCCCATCATCCCCTCACCGTAAATAAAATCAAATTTGGTATATGTCTATGAGGGGACTTGACCAATTATGCAGACTGGCATTGGCAAGCATGACAAGTTATAGGGATAGACAAGGTCTGTTCATTCCTTAATCATCCCCAACTAATATTGCAAATATAAAACAGGCAGAGCGCAACGCCCAGCCTGCATTGACGAAAGAAAAAGTTTGAATATGATATTACACTCCTGTGTCCCAACCTGCGGAAGTATGATACGTCACTTTCTATTTTCGCCGCAATTTACGGTCGATAGCTTATTGAATCCATTTCATAACTTAGATTTCCATCGAATATAAAATGGATTCTATTTCTTCTTTTTTATTTTTATAGCTATAAGGTTCCACGCTATTATATAAAAAATAGAATTAATTATGCATGTGTACCATTTAAAGCTATAATCGTTATCACCTAGAGAACGTAGATATTCAAATGCTATAACATAAACAGGTACTAGGATAAGTGAAATTGCCAGCGTAACCCAGCTATTTTTCAAAATATTCAACGATATCAATCATCCTTTGTTTTAATGGTTTTAATGACCAATACATTTTGCTGCTGCCAGGCTAACCATCCTGCTAATACCCAGGGATTTCTTTTGACCCCTTTTTTAATTAACGTCCATGCCAACTCTGTCCATTTCTTCTCTGCGATTAAAACTCCTAATGTCCCAATATTTACAAGTTCCTCGAATTCCTGCATTAATTTATCTTTCATACAAGTTACGAAAGACCTTGGTTCAGGAGCATGATTGAGATTAGGTACTTCACTGTGATATAGGGCAAGCTGGATGCGGAGATTAAATTCAGTTTCATAAAGAGTCCGTTTTTCTAGGGCACCGCCTCCCTTAAGTATTAGAGTTGGCTAACCAGTTGTCTGCATGGAAGCAGACGCACAGTACTAAACCTAAAGGACATAATTGGCGATTGGATGAGGTACGAATCAAATGAAGACAAAAATGAAAGGCTAATGACGTAGTAGTTCCAAAGACGGTGCCAACCTATTTTTCCCTTAATTTCATACATCTAATGTATCATCAACTTATTTTTCCAGTTAATAACTGCTTAATGATCAAATTAATTTCTTAAAAGCAATTTATTGGTAAACTTGACTCTATAATTTGCCTCTGAATCCATTGGAACAACAGTAATTTGCTTTCACTTCAAATGGTAACCCTAGCTTTACCAGAACACATTATGATAACGAAAAAAACAGCGAACCAGGTTTTCTTGGATTGATGCGGGTACCCGCCTAATCCGTTTTCATGGCGGAAAGATTAAAACTTGCGGGGGTAAAGCACACTTTCCTAACCCTTCCGGAAGAGGACTACTTATTCGACAGGCAGATAGACAAGGAAAACATCGGCAGGACTTTGCCCAGGTACTTGATTTCCTGCATAGCTATCTAGAGTGTGTCTTCAAACTATAAGTTCACTCCAAAACATGATAAACTTTCCATATGAAAAAACGATACGAAATACGCGATGATCAATGGGAAAAAATTAAAGATTTACTGCCACCAGAACGAAAACCTCAAGGTGGGCGCATTGCGAAAGACAATCGCATGATGCTAAATGCCATGCTTTGGGTTGCAAGGTCTGGAGCACCTTGGCGGGATTTACCCGAGCATTATGGTTCATGGAAAACAGTGTATACTCGTTTTCGACGCTGGCAGATGGCCGGCATATGGGATGAAATTCTAAAGCAAGTTTCCGTGTCTCCCGATTTAGAAAATATCATGATCGATGCAACCATCGTCCGCGTCCATCAGCATGGGGTGGGCGCAAAAGGGGGCAGCAATTTCAGGACATCGGACGCTCCAGAGGCGGAATAACAACCAAAATTCATGCCATTGTAGATGCACTTGGAAATCCGTTACGATTTGAACTGACTGCTGGCAATAGCCACGACTGTGTCAAGGGCTATGAAATGCTTCAAGCTATGGATCTCACTGGTAAAACTGTGATTGCCGATCGAGGTTACGACATGAACAATATTTTGGAACTGATTGAGAAGCAGCACGCTCTTGCTGTCATTCCAAGTCGGAAACATCGCAACATCCAGAGAAATTGCGATTGGTGGCTCTATAAAAACGCCACTTGGTGGAATGTTTATTCAACAAGCTTAAACATTATCGTAGGCTGGCTACTCGCTATGATAAGCTATCCTGTGACTTTTGCGGCCTTTCTATCATTGGCCTCTATTTTGTTATGGTTAAATTAGGTTTGAAGACGCACTCTAGTTAATGTCTTCTTTTTGATAGACCGATCAATCGGATTATTGAAGTAACCAAGAAGGCAGCGGCGGCAGCAAGGATAATTTTACCAATAAAAACCCCAATTAAATTCAAAACTAGAACAACCATAATGGCAATCAGACTAATGGCAATTACGACGATTGAATAAGTTTTCATAAATGCTCAATCTCCTTTAGATTCCCATCGTCAAGCTGAAAAAAACGGTTTCCCAGTTCAGTATACAGATAGCGTTGATGACTGGTAAACAATATACATTTCTCGGAAAAGGCACTTGTCAGCATGGAAATCGATTGTTTTTGTGAAGTTTCATCAAGGGAAGTAAATGGCTCATCAAGAATGACCAACTCTGGCGACCTCGCGAGCATGCAATTTAAAAACAGTTTATACTTCATACCTAGAGAGTAATGTTTCACAGGCATTTCAAGTGCATGTGTCAAGTCAAAAAAGCAGCAAAGGTCTTGAAATTTTTCTTCATATAATGCTTTTCCCTCTTTCTGAATTCCCCACAGAGACCGAATTAATTCCTTATGCTCAAGACCTGTCAGTGCATCGTATACAAGAGGTTTGTCAGGGATATATGCAACCATTCTCTTGAAGTGGTTCGTTCTTGGACGGATATGATCATTTAATAAAATGGTATTTGATTTTGATGGAATCAGCCCGGAAATGAGCTTCAATAGTGTCGATTTACCACTTCCATTTTTCCCGAGAATACATACCCGATCACCTAGCTTTAAATCAAAGTTAATGTCCCTGAGCAGTAATTCAGTTTCAACGTTTTGTTCATATTGAAATGATAACTGAGAGACTTGCAGTCTAACCATTTAAGATTCCTCCAATGGTAAATATACCAGTTACTACAAAATATAAAAGAGAAACCGCTAAAGCCCCCTTTTCAGATCCTTCCGTATAATGAACAATTCCATGATAAAGCAAGCGCAAAAAATATGTACTAACTGAAAAAGAAAGCAATTGGATTATAATTAAATAGTGTCCTAAACTTAACTTCATGATACAAAATAGAACAATACTATTCACTAACAGGATAAAAGCATTATAAGTAAGGATGACAAAGTACATTTTACGAAAAACAAAATGTCTATCAAAAAAATACATAAAAATTGAAGTCAAAACCGTACTCAAAAAATTCAATATAAGATATAACGGAATGGCCAAAAAAAAGATTAAGACAAAAGTCGCAATCTGCTTTTCAATAGATAACGTTTCATCTGATAAAATGTCTAAAATAGAAAATGTCAAAAAGGAAGTCGATATAAACAACAATAGAAAGGTAATACCCATTAGTAATTTTACTGATTTGTTTTTAAGAAAATACCCTTTAGGAAAAAAAACTAAATTCATATTCATCTTTCTCCTTTCAATTCGAGGATAAATTGTACATAACTGATATAATCTTCAATAAGAGAAGCAACAAATAAGAGAAGAATGCCTATGAGAATGAAACGAATGTTCGTCAGTATAAGCTGTTTGACATCAATAGTTCTGCCTATCAAAAATTGATAAATAGAAATGAATGGAAAAGAGCTGACAATTGCAAAAAGAGTAAGCCCCAGAATCTCTAATAGGGCATGCGGCATTAAACCCGTCCAAAGCGCACCTGCTTGATCATTCGAAAAGAGAAATTGCACCAATTTCCCTATAATATAACCGTTATAAAAGAGGATAACAGCTGACATCAGCCCGCCAGTTATAGAACCAATCCCCAATATGGCCATACTCACTTGAATGTTATTTAGAAAAATATCAAGAAAGGATGCTTGATTGTTATCTTCTAAATGGGGAATACGCTCTGCCTGTGTAAAACTCCCGGTACAAACTGCTAAAAAAAACACTCCTAAGTAGAAGAATCCAAGTACACACACAAGTTTATTCGCTGATAGAATAGATTTTAATTTTTTCAACATACCCTATTCCTTTTGATATCATTTTATGGCAATAAATCCAGCAAATAAATGAAACTCCAGAAAAGTATAGGATGGAAAGAACATTCACTACTTTAACCGAATGCTGTAAAACCGGAAAAAAAGAGGATACAATTAAGTAGTAAATAAATGGCATAACAAGAAAACTTCGTATAAATGATTGTCCTTTATCCACAATACCTGTTTCTTCTTTTGTCGTCCCGATTTCATACTCATGTATAAAATTGAATTTCGTAACAAATGGGAACAAATAGAGCTGAATCAATGGAAATATGAAAAAACCAATAAATATACCGATAATAAGAATCACCATTTGGACATCATAGATCTCATAGATAAGCATCATAAAGAAATTAAACAGCGTCAGAAACAGGGATGGAAAAAAAAATAAGCAGTAAAACAGCTTGATTTTTGACCTGAAGAACTGAAAAAGTGAAGAGAGAGAAAGCTGATACAGCCAAATATTCTGTTTTTCCGCGCTAATTGAGAATAATGAAGGAGTCAATACTCTCATTTCTAATGCTTGGTTTGCCATAATGATGACATTCATTGTGAAAAGTAACTGAACCTGAAGCGCCGGGCTCTCCACAGCTGACAGAAATCCTGTAAAGACCCCCGCATAAAAAACAGCTTCATACGAAATGAAAGAGTAATTGAAAAATTCCTTTGACAGAAGCCACCTTTTCCCTTGCAACACCCTCAAGTCCTTGTAAATGAGCAGATCAGCTCGAAATATCAAGTAACGCACCTTGTGAAGGGCACGTAAGTACCAATGAAATAAATCCTTAAAATGGCTCGTGCTGTTCGTCTCCTCAGTCGGTATCCATTTGGCAGGTATGATAAGCAATCCTAATACACCTGCCGCGAGCAGCAGTGTTGCAGCAGGCAAACTTATAAACTGCTGAACTTGGAGAAAAGTGGACCCTTCTAAAAACAAAAATACCTGAATGGAATGGAGCTGATTAGAATAAAGAGAAACTAACTGCTCAGATAATTGAATCCAGGACGCATTATCAACAGCCGAATGGATCGAGTGAAAATTCTGTCTAAAGGCTTCATAAAAGGGAAGAATAAAACCTGAAATAAAAAGGCGTCCCAACATGAAAAATATGGAGGACACAGCAGAGAAAAAAATGAGCCGAATCCAACCGATTTTTTTCACAACAATGTTGTACATATAAGCACCATATAACTTATTACTGAGTACAAAAAGGAAGATACTCAATATTAATACATTGACATGTTTGATCCAAAAGTAGAAATCAATTGAATCTGTAATATATCCTTGAAACATGAAATAAATGAAAAAAGTACTGAAGTTCGTAAATCCAATCCAGATCCATTCTGCGATAACTGATGTAATATGAATATTTTTTGCCGGAACCGGTGCAAGCTCTATCAATTCTTGGAAAGGCGGAATATGCGTTTTTCGATAAGAATTAACTCCTTTTAAAATGGAATAAAGTAGTAAGAAAACAATGAAACCACTTTCCCATTGTTGTCGGTAGGCAGGGGAATAAAGCCAAGCATGTATCACAGATACAACGGTAAGACCAAAGAGAATATCAAGAAAAAATAAAAAAATTATATACTGTTTTGACGACAATCGCTTCAAAAAAGAAACCTTTCCAATGATCCATTGAATGATGTTCGAATATTGCTGTTTCGTTCTAACCGATAGAAGTAGAGATAACAGTGAAAATAGCATACTCTCACCTACAAAGTAAAATGATAAATAGAAGGGGAGTTTCCCCTTCTATTTAATAAAAGTTGAGAATTACCAAGCAATAGTAGCTCTTTTTCCTTTTTCTTGAATTTTCTTTTTCAAGAACTGGCGAATTGTTTCTTTACCTGCAGCAGCAAGTAAAGAAAGACCGCCTGAACCAACGGCTAACAAAATACTAACGATTGTTGTGACAGCACCTCCTGCATTCACAATATTTAGTACAACTGCAGCGATACTAGCTGGGATACCGAATTCTTTTGCTAAATCTGCGACTGGGAGAAATTGGAGAGAGAACAAGAAGAGAGCCAGCATCAAAAATCCCATTGCTAAAGCACCGAGAAGAAGAGACAGTTTGATTTCATTTCTTGTTGCTACCACAAATGATTCCTCCTTATAATGGATTTTATGACATTTATAGTCTATCATTCGTTTGAATCATTATCAATACATATTTTTATATAAATTCCTCTATTTAACAACATTCTTTGTAAGGGGTGATGGATAGAAGCAAACTATATAAGTTGAATTTAAGTTTAGAAAAGAATGGTAAGGAAATGTACACCTGCTTGTCGAATAAGATAAGGAAACCCATTCAGACAGGCAGGGATTAAGATGAATAATCAATTCACATTAAACGAAGTGACACAAGCCAATAAATAACCTGGTTGCTGTTGCAACAGGCATATCGGCCGGAAATTTGTCCCTTCGGGCTAAAGCAACAAGTGATGATGAGGTAGGAAAACTGGCACAGGCTTTTAATGAAATGGCGGACAATCTGATTAGCTCTAATACGGAAATAGAAAAGCTGTTGAAGGAACTTCAAGAAAAAGAACGGCTTCGGGATACGCTGATCTTAAAGTTATTGTCTGCCCAGGAAGATGAGAGAAAGAGAATTTCCCGGGAGCTTCACGATGAAACAAGCCAAGCCCTAACTTCATTTATGGTTACCATGCGTGTTCTGGCTAATGAAGCCAAAGACGCTGAACAGCAGGAACTGCTTAATACCAGCCGGGAGATTGCTGCAAGCATTTTGCGGGAAATTAGAGATTTGGCGGTAGAATTAAGGCCCCCTATTTTGGATGATATGGGATTAATTCCGGCAATAAAGAAATATATCCAGAAGTTTGAAGAGAAGTATGGCATTGCGGTTGTCCTATCCGCCCCTGAAGAGGATATCGCCATCGATAGTCGTACTGCTGTAGCCTTGTACCGGATTCTTCGAGAAAGCCTCACTAATGTAGTCAAACATACGGCGGCAACACGGATTGTGATTGGATTGAGGCTTGCAGATCATTGTATACAATTGACTGTTCATGATAACGGTCATGGTATCCAACAGGAAGATTTTGAAAGGGCCCGCCGGCAAAACCGGATCGGCCTATACGGTATGAAGGAAAGAGCTGAGCTGCTCGGCGGTTCTTTCTTCGTCAGAACTACAAATATCGGCGGAACGGAACTTATAGTATCTATCCCGCTAAAACTGGAAAAAGGGTGCAGTGATGGAACAGACCATTCAAATCATGCTAGTTGATGACCATGCTTTGCTAAGATCGGGGTTAAAACTGCTGCTGCAAAAGAAACCACCCTTCAAAGTTGTAGGTGAAGCCGCTAATGGAATTGAAGCACTCCGGCTTTACGAAGATTTAAGACCCCATCTTTTAATACTCGACATCAGCTTGCCGCGCTTAGACGGCATTCAGGTTCTCAGAGAAATTAAATTGCGACATGAAGAAGCCAAAGTCATTGTGCTTACCATGCATGAGGATGAGGATTACATTACATCTATCATGCAAGCAGGAGCTTCGGGTTATATCCCAAAGGCAGCAGTAGATGAAGAATTATACACGGCTATAGATTCCGTTATGAACGGATATATGTATCTTCGGCCAAAAGAAACCAAGACATTGATTTCATCGATGCTTAAAAAAGTACCAAAAGAAGCAGATTCGCGGAATCCTTACGTCATTTTAAGTCCCCGCGAACGCGAAGTATTGCGATTTCTTGTCAGAGGATATTCTCTTGCTGAGACGGCCAAGGCATTAACGGTCAGCATCAAAACGGTTGATACCCATAAGACAAGAATGATGAATAAACTTAATATTTCTAAAAAAAGTGAACTTATTGAGTATGCCTTGGAATATAGACTTTTGAATGACGGCCAAGTGTAAGGGCAAAGGGTTGTTGGGCTGTTTTGGGGTCTGATAACCTCTTTATGGGATTGGAAAGGATAGAGTCTGTAAATTAGTTTGTGTAAACTCTCAAATCTACTAAAATGAAAGTAACTGAAAGGTTGGAGAGAACACATGGGACTTTGGACGAAACAGCAGCCCGTGAGAATTCATTAAGGAAAACAATCTGGTTACCGCACAGGATGCTCAAAATGCTTTAAAAGAGCTTTTTGCAGAGACGATTCAGGAGATGCTGGAGGCGGAACTGGACACGCACCTGGGGTACGAAAAGCATGAGGTCAAGGCCAAGAAGACGCCAAATAGCCGAAATGGAAGAAGCCATAAAACGGTAGTCAGCGAATATGGAGAGCAGCAGATCCCAGTTCCCCGTGACCGGATGGGTGAGTTTGAGCCGCTGGTGGTCAAAAAGCACCAATCCAACGTTAGCGGTATTGAGGATCAAATTGTAGCTCTGTACGCTAAGGGCGTGAGCACCCGTGAGATTCAGGATCACCTACAAAATCTGTATGGTATTGAGGTATCGCCCACACTCATTTCCAATGTGACGAATAAGATTGTACCCCTCATCAAAGAATGGCAGAATCGCCCCTTGCAAGGCGTATACGCGGTTGTTTTTCTCGACGCTATCCACTTCAAGGTCAAACAGGAAGGGGCCATCGTCAGCAAGGCGGCGTACATGGTCATTGGCATCGATTTGGATGGCAACAAAGACGTGCTTGGGATGTGGATTGGCGAAAACGAGTCATCCAAGTTCTGGCTCAGCGTGCTGAATGACCTGAAAAATCGTGGCGTCCAGGACATTCTTATTACGTGCGTGGACAACCTGAATGGGTTCTCCGAGGCCATTACGGCGAGCTATCCCAAGACGGAAATCCAAAAATGCATTATCCACCAGATCCGGAATTCTACCCGTTATGTCTCTTACAAGGATTTGAAGAAGGTCACCGCCCCGATTTAAAGCCCGTTATCTTCAGAGTAAACATCCCGAACCAAGTCATAGATGAAACTAAAATCGATGGCGTATTCGATTTTACGGACCAAATGATCTTTAGGTAAAAGCTCGTCCAAGGAGACCATGGAAATTTGAGAACGTCCTTCGTAACCGGTTTTTCGCAACATACTCAAGCACTCCCGCACTAATACGACGTTTTTTATGTGCAAAAACTCCTTCTTTAGAAGCAGAGTCGATCCACCATGGAAGCCAACCTTGCTTAAAAATAGCAGGCGTTGCCAAGTACAGCTTAAAGTATTTTTTGTCCGATGACGCAGGCTCGAAATGACATCCCTGCTCCAAATTCCGAATGCTTGCAGCCCTTGACTCCCCTCCAAGCTTAATAGCTCCCGGTGTATGAACGTCGACCCCCTCTGCTTCAACGACTAGGCTGCACCTGCTATTGCCCTGGCTAACGGGGCGTACCTTCTCTATGGAATACCATGCTCCTGCTTGAGACGCTCCCGAATATCGGTCAATTTGAATACCAACATGTCGCTCTCTATGGATTAAATCCGACAACGACAGGCACACAGAATTGAAATTATAGCCCTTCAGATACTGGACAATGCCCGCTTCATCCAAGTATCCGCCACCTTTTGGCTCGATTTCCTTTTCCTTTGTTATCGCTTTTCCAGATAGAATCAACGGAAGAGGGTTGCTCCCCACAGGGGCTGGCGCAAGAGGCAGTATCTTGAGCTTAGTGGATGGAAGTACCATCGTGTCCAAAGGTCTTGGCAATAATATCCTTCCATCCGCCATAAGCCCGTTGAAGCCAATTTTTAGTTTTCTGCTAACGGCAGTCCTGCTTTTATCAACGGATGTATCAGCATAACGCAACGCCCCTGCATAGACAGTGGGAAGGGGGGAAACATGCTAGATGCACTCTGGCTTAAATCAGCATCAAACGGAGAGGCATTTCTGAAGAAAAATGTATCTACTGCATCAATGGCATAGAGCATCATTACACCTCCCTAGAAATAAATGCTACAAATTGCAAAAAGTATTTGAACGTATTAAGATTGCTATCAAAGTGCAAAAACAGACGATACAATGCTTCAGACTGAGTCTGGCACTCTTCCTTGGTTATTGACGACATGCTTCTTTGAAGCGACTGCTCAATTAACGCCCGAACAATTGGCTGATGCTCAGCCACAGTGAATTCCCCCAACCGCCCCAAAATCTCACTAAGGCTATAAATGAAGGATTTTGAATATTCATTTTGACTCAAGGCAAGGACCACCTTATGGATGTGGAGCAATATATCGCCGCTATCTCCAAAGCTGCTTTTCACAAGAAGTTGATCGCCGCTGCGCTTCACAAGTCCAATAGCAAATGCATTTTTCTCTTCGTGCAATTCCTTGGCCTGCCGCTCCATCTCACCAGTTTTTACGAGCATGGCGCCAAGTGGCTGCATCAAATGGGCAATAACAATTCCAGCTGAAAATGTCAAAGGCTTGCCATGTTCCGGAGGAGCCGTAACCTGGGTTATAAACTCCTGCCTGATCTGATACAATGTCGTAAAAAGCTTATCAATAGGTAAGAATCCCAGAAAATCCTCTCCCCCTGCATAAATACAAATACCACCCTGCTCGGACATAATCGTTCTTACTTGGCTCGAAAAATGACTAGTGTTTTGGCTTAATTGTTCTTGAATCTGCCGATCTGGATAATCGCGGTACAATTGCCCCATCCCATCACCATCAAACTTTAAAAGAGCATAGTAAGGACTAACTTTATGCGCATCAAGCTGTTGATATATTTCCTTAGCAACGGCAATGCTTGCAGGTCTGTATTCGTCTGGGGACAATTCCTGACCATTTTGCAAATCAAAGATCGCCTCGGATGCTTCATCCTTCAGCAGCTTCAGTTTTGCTTCTTCTTCTTTTCTCAAGCTGTTCTTCAAAAGCATATAAGCGACAGAAGGAATATTCAAACTGTATTCGGGAAGCAACTGATCTTCTTCAAGGAGATGCAACATACGTTTTACATAGGCAACGGCCGATAGTCCTTCACCGGGCTTAATTGCATTCTTGCACGTCTCGACTTGAGTAATATCAATCGCGTATTTTTCATCAACAAATGTCGGCAGCATTCCATTCTTTTTTCGTTTGACAAAGATTGCGTTGTATTCGGGATAAATATCGCACTTACGCCCACTGGGCTCATGCGTCTGTTCAAAACTGCGAAGTCTCTTAATATTACTCAAGCTGCCATTTGCCTTGTTGTACGCGAGGGAGTAGCTGGACTCCTGCTCGAACACCCAATATACCTCTAGGAAGCTCTTTATTTGCTGAATGGCTGCCTGGTTTGGAGTAACCTGGCTTTTCGCAAATACTTTCTGGCATATCATTACAAATTGCTGCCGTACAAACTGACTAAGCTCACGTCCCAATTGTTCCTTATCCTTCAAGCTGTTGGCATCCACCTTAGCGATCAAACGGTTGGGAATGTTGCTCTGATCCGGATACGGGAATATAATTTCCGCCTTGACATCCCGCTTAGGAAGCTCCTCAATGACTCCTTTCATTAAATACGAGAGCAGGTAGCTTCCCGCATACAAATCCCTTGCTTTTCTCGAATGATCAATAAAGGATTTCACCGGGCCAATTGTAAACAAAAACAATATAGTATTCATTAAGTCCTCCCCTCAATGAAGGAGATCATCGTATTGCGCTCCTCATGGTCAATATCGAATGTCTGGTTGTTATTCCTATTATTTACCACCGCTTTTACAAAAGTATATATTGGCAGCAGTTGCCCATCGCTCGTTCGTGTAACACTGACAAGAAGTGAAGATGCTAACCTTCCTTTTCCGGCATAACCAGTTGCAAAGAGATTCCTCTCTGATGGGTAGGTACTTTTTATTTTATGTGAAGCTATATCTACTTTCCTCAGAAATGATTCTGTTTTTGGAATTGGTTGACCCAAACGAATTTCTTCTATAACTGGACGCGTATATTGATTCCAATGGACTTTTGCCTTAGGGTGTACAATAATTTTTCCTTGTTCGAACACGTATGTCCTATGCTCAGAATTGGCTGCCTGTCCATTCATTAAATTCAGTTGTTCTGTTATCCAAGGTAACAAGTTTGGGAGTGTCAAATAGGGAGTATATTCTCCGGAATCGGCCATAACAAAACATCCTCTTCCCCTTCGACTCCGCTTGCCCAATCCGCCAAGAATAAGAGAGAGAACTATTAGATTTTGATAAAATTGCAAATCCTCCCCCTTGCTTAAAAACTTGCGAAGCACAATATCAAATGCTCCTCCTTCAGAAAAACACTCTACTTCCTTCGAACTCTTATGCAATAAAAGCGCCTTATTACGCTTTGCCAGGCCTTTATCAATTACTTGCAGCCGAATGGGAGACGCGTGATGCTCTGCATTTCCAAACAACCGGGTTTCTTGCTCATATAACTCTTTAGGTTTAATAGTTTTGCTTGCAATTCTATAGACGTAGCGCACAAGCGCTTTCAACTCAGGCGCCCGCAATTCGTCTTTATTACGATCCGCTCCAGAGCTGAACATGGGAGTAATAATTTCACAATGTATGGTATGCTTCTCCACAAGATGACCTCCTTATTCATTGCTATATGTACTTTTTGTTAAACAAGTCAACATAAGCCATATGCGGGAACAACATAGGATTGTTGACAAGCATAAGCAGTTGGTTTAGCTGAAAGTTGAAAGACAGCAGAGATACCTCTCGTTCTTCGCCATCAGTACCGCTTTTCACTTGATAATTGTCTATTGAAGCCTTTAATTTTTCTGGGGCATCGTACTTTAAGTTTTGATCAACAGTCGTGTCATGATGATTCAGAGCATGATACCACTCATCCAATGTTCTTATTTCCTCTTTGCGGTGAATATGTATTTTGCGCTGTTCTGAATCTGCTTGCAAGGTAAAATCAAATAACTCCATATTTTTGCTATGTTTATCATCAAGACAACAATAAATCAAGATGGGGCGGGTAGCAGTTTGAGTTTGGGATTTCCCATTCATATCCCCTGTAGCAATATAACCATGCATTCTGGCTACCGATTCACGGGAAGTTTTCAACCCTTTAATTGTATCTGTCCAAGTCTCCAAGGATTCATAAGAAGCAGACAAACTTTTGCACTCTATCGCTACCGCTACTGCTTCAATGGGAATGAATTTCAGACGTCCCTTACGAAAAATATATGGAGTGTAAATTTCATCCAAAATAACCAGGTCTACCTCCGGAGAAACATGCCCTTTTGAATCAATAATGAAGACTGATTGCTCCACCACGAACTTCTTAGGAACAATTTGAACGAATAACTCCCTCCAAATGTCTTCCCGAAATCCGCCAATTGTACTGCCATTATTCTTATATTTAAAAAACAGTTGACTCACCATGGATTGTTCCAATTCGACATAATTATGAATAATTTCATCAATTGTACCTATATCCAGTTCCAGTTGAAGCTTTTCTTGTTTTTGTTCCATACAATTCCCTCCCGAAATTTATAAAATAATATACAAAATTATACTACATTTTTGATAGTTGATCCACATTATCTTTTAATTTGAACCATTTAAATAAATTGGCATCAGATATTAAAACTAGTAGTTCTGTGCAATAATTTCAATCTAAGCTCATTAAAAGCATCGCAAAACTATTGGGTTTCTTTTCTTTCCTCCAATCCTTGCCCGGGTAAGGCCGGATTCCAAAGGACCGAATCCGTCTACACAGATCACCCGACCATCTGCGCAATGATACAGAGACGCAATCTCTTTGACTTTCATTTTTTGCGCAGAAGCTAGCAATATGTAAGCTCTCCGTACAGCAAAGCCAGACGTATTTCGGCGAGCAACACGGAGCAGGTGTTGACCTTCTTGATTTGTTAGTTCACGGACAAAAAGCATAGAAAATCCCTCCCGCTATTTACTTCGTCAGAAGGGCTGGGAAATCCTTCCCATATCAGGTTAATATTTGTTGATGGGGCACTAGGTCAAACACTAATAAAAAAACGCTTCTCTTTTTCAGGTAATTTAACAAATACATCTTCCCCCATATCGAAACCTTCCGGACACCAGCACTCTTCTGGATATTGATGAAGTTCAAATTGCTCCCTTGAATATCTTATAGTCTCCTTTTTTAATCAATTCTCACGCCAATTTTTCCCATTTCTTTTTGGCAATTTAGTATACTATTGCCCCAATATCTACGAGATCCTCAAATTCTTGCATTATTTTATCTTTCAGACAAATTATGAAAGATGTCCTCAGTTCAGGAGCATTATTGAAATTAGATACTTCTTTATTATTTAAGTAAGCCACCAAATTGTTTGATTCCATTGATTTCTTCTTGTTGGAGTCCCTTCTCTACCAACTTATCTTCATTCAGTACATATTTCTGTTCATCTGTTTGGGTAATTGCTTCTGTAAATACAAACTCTATCTCTTCTACTAGTTATATGCACAGGTTTCAAACAAAATTAAACAACCTTAGTCCAGTGGAATACCGGACTAAGGTTGATTAGGGCATATCAGTTTTAATGTTGTACTTTACGGGGGTAAATAAAATACTTTAGCTCTTTTTTTCTTACGAAGAGGCATGCGCGTGAAAGCCTGTAAGTGTACTCCGGATTTCCCGATCCGGATTAAGAGGTAGTGAAAATAACCGGCTCAAGAAGCCGGTTATTTAGGGCCTAGAAATTTTTTATTGTCCAGATCCATGTATGATAGCAACAGACATAGTAGGTGCCTGACCAGATCCATGTATAGCAGCGACAGCAGAACCTTCAGAAGTAACTTGTAACGTACTGAGAGTAATTCCACTGCCTAGTATTGCGGTAGCCAATACAACACTTAATAGCAACTTCTTAGATTTTTTCAACCTCCAACACCTCTTTCATCAAGTTTCCGAATTTTTCCCTTTGGGGGTCCGAAGCATTGTTTTGATACTGCTCAAACTGGGCTGCACACAATATAGATATAGAGTGTCTTTTTGTAGGGATAGACAGGGATAGACAGTGTAAGATGGATTCCAATCCTGTAGTAAAGCGCTGTTGATTCAACTCATATATTCCTTTTTGGTAATAAAATTCAATATGATATTCAATCCTTACAACGTTTACATCATTTTCTAAAGAAGGCTCAGGGAACTGTTCTAAGATATGATCTATGGAAAATCCATGTGCATTTGCGGCTTTTGTAATCAGGAGAAGACCTTCAGGAATATCATTTGGATGCTCGGCAAGATAATTTACGTATTCATCAAGTACACTGAGATCATCCCCTAAAAGTAGTTTTGTACCATATTTATTTGCTCTTGCCCAAAGGCGGAAGTTGTCTACTTCTTTCTTACCTTGTTCGTCTAAAATCTCAAACCAACTAAGATCTTCATATCCTTCTATATATTGCTTGGCTTTCTCATAATGGCCTTGTTTGAATAGTGCAATACTCTTTATCAGATAGGATGGCCATAATACACAACAAGAGGGCGTTCTGTTTTCAGTGGTTCTGATTCACTGTTGTTCTTTTTCATTAGCAGCTCTTCCTGGTATCTGATCGTAGCGAGTATTCTTAATTCATCAGCAAATTGCTCAGTTAGGTTCCATTTACCAAGAGAAAGGCAAACATTCGTTAACTGCAATAAGGCATCCAATTGAAAAGCCTCAGGGAGTTTTTTACGGAAGTCTTCAAAACGAATCACTGCTTTATAATTTTCTTCGGCATTAGCTCCGATACTCGCCCTGAAAATTCGATAATGACTGATGGCCAGCCGATCCGATTCATTATGCTTTTCCTCCTCAATGACTTCCTCATAAAAAAGAAGCGACTCTTCAACAAGACCATTCAGATATAATTCCTCTGCTACAGAAAAAAGAAGTTCGATGTACTCTGGATGCTCCACTAAGATATGTATGGCCTTCATGACCAAGTCGGTTTTCCCCAGCTCGGAACAGCGAATTAAAAAGGATTTCATTCTGGGAACTGCCAATCTGTTGTTAAAGAAACACTCAGCAAGGTATAGATCATAGTAATGTCCTTCTGGTAAGTCGAGGGTTTCTGTTAACGTATCTAACTGTTTCATAGTGATAGGCCGGAGTCTTCCTTCCCTTCGGAGGATATCACTTAGATTCCCTATATGAGAGCCTCCTATCTGCTGAAGTTTTGATAACGTACATCCGGCTTCTGATATGGCATTTTCAAGTTCAACGCGTAATGCAATTCGACTATCCATTTTCATCTCCTTTTCAAGTTTTATAATACCATATATGGATTATTTTAACAATATTAACTATTTCAGGGCAGTACCAGCTAAGCTGGTACTATTCGCAAAGTAAATGGATAAAGCACTTTTCGGTTTAATTTTTATAAGCTGAAAATTTTTCCCCCGGCTCCTTAGCTCTCCCTCTGGCTCCCTCCAGAGGCAGCCCTTTTCTCTCGTATACTCGCTTATTCGCAGGATTTCGAGATCCTTTAACACAGGAATAACAGATTGAGCATCGGGAGAAGAAACTTGAACCGGTCGAACGGCATGCGGGAATAAAGAGATTGATTCTTCCCTCCCCATTTTTCCCTTGCCTATTGCACGTTTCTCCACAATCCTATGAGGATTCACGCCCCCATGTCTCAGCGGGTCTGTCTAAGCCCTTACCTTCCTTCGTTATACCTGTTCAAGGAGTGGGGGTCGATCATGTTCAGTAAACGGGTCTAGGCCCTTCAACAAAAGGAACTCGATCCTCCGTATTTTTTTGAAATCCTGCGAACGAGCCAGTTTGCCGATGAGCTTGAAAACGGATCTGTGCTTTTTCATCTGTCGTATCTCTACATTGTGCCGATGCCACTCTTTAAATGATGGATGGTGGGCCACTAAGTTCATGACAGCCAAATACAAGTACTTACGGAGTTGTCTCCGCCCGCGTTTAGAGATGACGACTTGCCCTTTCTTTTTTCCTGACGTACTTTCGGCCAGGTTAAGACCTGCCATCAATATTCACATAATTCTGAATAAAAGGAGTATTTAGTTTTTATCCACATGTGGGTAAGAATTTATAATTTCATTCAGAAAAAACGTTATATTCAAACGGTTTATATCGTTATGGTATTAGAAGCTCTTCTTATGGAACCGAGATTTAAATTCATTAAACAAGAGGAGGTTTTTCGTGATGGAAAGGCAGGAGATGTGTGATCAGTACTTACGTTCATTGAAATACTATATCTGGATTAGTAAACTGAGCCCTGAAAGAAAAAAAGAGTTATTTGAGGAATACCGGCTGGCAATTGAAACCAAGGCGAATTCTGCACTTTCAGACCAAAGCCTGCGTACTTTTTTAGCTGAGCTTGATAATCCGAAGGATATTGTCAAAAAGGAAATGAAAGGAATAGAAGGTTTTTTGTCTCCTTCTCCGGGGAAGTTCAAACGGGGCATGGGCTTTATACCCTATATCTTTACGATTAGTTGGACATTAAATACTGATTTGTATCGACAGATGGCCACAGGTCAGCTTCAAGCCTCATTTTGGTTGCATGCAAGTATTATTCTCTTGCTTGTGCTCGGTACGATTTTCAGTTTTTATCAGTATCGTTATGACCAATCACTGTTTAAAGAAATAGCATTTACGAACTTCATTGTATATCTTCCGTTATCCCTTATTTTTTGTTACATGCTGCTGCAGCAATTTTCAATAGGCGCTCTTTTGATTCCGTTTCTTCTGATTGTCCTGACTACTGTTGCTGCATTCTATTTTGATTGGAAAAACTCGACCTTTATGAGGCAACTATTCATTCCTTAAAGCCGTATTCTTGTTGGGTACCAACAAGGGGGGCTTCAGAGCAATAAACTGGGACTCCTAGATAAAGAGGTATCTCCTTTAACTATCAACTGGAAACATTTTGCTTGTTCTCTGTCAGGAGCGTTGGCTTGCCCTGTGGCTTGTTTATCATTTGTCGCACTGCCACCCGTTATGGCCGCTTGTAACATAGGTTGTAAATTAGCGTGGGAAACGGGACTCTGCTCACGATCGTAAGAAAGGTTTATCCCAACAAAAAAGGAATACGGAGATTTCCCCGTAGTATAGACATACTACGGGGTTTGTCTTCCCCATTTTTTTGAAAAGTAGTGCAGCAATTTTTTACGTGCCCGAAATAAAGTTTGGGCCAATGCTTGTTGTGACAATCCTAGTCTTTGTGCGATTTCTTTGTACGGTTTTTCCTGGAAGTAAAATTCAATAATGATTTGGCGATATTTAGGCTTAAGTTGATTTATGGCTTGATGCAGAATATCATTACGAATCTGTTCTTCCACCAGATCGGCTACCGTCTTCTCCTTGTCATCAGAGGAAGACTCTACTAAATCTATAACGCTGTCAAGACTATAAATAGGACGACATTATTTATTTTTTTTAGCATATCATAGGCTGTATTTCGGGCGACTTCTTTAATCCAAGCTTTCATATTTGCAGTGTTGTCCAATTTAGTTGCTTTATCAACAACTTTTAAGATTGATTCTTGTACCACGTCTTCAGCTAATTCATGTTCCCGGAATAAAAAGTAAATATCACGATAGACTAAATTTTTATAAGAATGGTAAATCCACTCTTGGGATGAGCTGTCCAAATCTTTAAAATTGCTACGTAAAAAAAATAGCCACTGCTCCTGTTCCATATTCCCTCCCCCCACCTGGCTTTATTTCTGATTCAGCCTTCGGAACAAAAACGGTGGTGAAGAACGACTAAATTTTTATATGAATTTCCCATGTATAAATTTACCTTATTTTTCAAAAAAATAAATATATAAAAATGAAAGTATTCCAAACTCAGGTAAGCGGTAAACTTGATCAGACTTCGTATAACAGAGATGGGTCACAATCGTTACAGGATGAGCAATACAGAATATCAATAAAAAGATTATTTATCTTTTATCCACATGTGGATAAATTCCCGCAGAGCTTCCCTCCAGGGACGAAGGGGTTTGAACCCGCGGTCCGTTAGCGAATCCGGGGAAAGAACGGAGTAGGATGGTCTCCGGGCCAATTGCCGGTATTCCTCACTGGAACAAGGATGAAGCAGAGACTGATCCAGGCCGCTTTCCTCGAATATTGCCTTGGCGAAACCATACCAGCTGCACGCTCCACTGTTAGAAGCATGGTATACGCCGTACCGGTCCGTTTGAAGCAGCTGTTCCAATAGCCCCGCCAGATCGGCCGTGTAAGTCGGACAGCCGAATTGATCATTCACCACTGTCAGCTTTCTGCCTTCCTGCCCGAGACGCAGCATGGTCTTGACAAAGTTGCTGCCGTATTGGCCGTATACCCAGGAGGTCCGCACCACAAAAGGCCTGGAGGAAAGGGAAAGCGTCCAATGCTCCCCTTCAAGCTTCGTCCTGCCGTAGACATTCAGCGGAAACGGCAGGACATCGGTACCGTACGGCGAGTCAGCACAGCCGTCAAATACATAGTCGGTGCTGATATAACAGAGCTTCGCACCGGCACATTCCGCCGCGGCCGCCACATTGCGGCTGCCCAGCGCATTGACCTTGGAGGCGGTGTCCGCATCAGTCTCCGCCCGGTCCACCGCCGTGTATGCGGCAGCGTGCAGGACCGCCTCCGGACGGAGGCGGTCGATCACGCTCATGCACGAACGGGGATCTGCCACATCCAGATCCCCCTCCCCATGCCGTGGACCTCATGGCCACGGCTCTTCATAAGCTGGACCGCCTCCCGGCCCAGTTGTCCTTCCGCTCCGGTGATCAGGATCTTCATGAGCAGTTTTCCCGTTCATACTGCTTCACGTACCACCGGATTGTTTGAACCAGCCCCTCTTCCAGGGTATGGTCCGGATACCATCCAAGCTCATGCCTGATTTTCCCCGCATCGATGCCGTACCGGCGGTCGTGGCCGGGACGGTCGGGAACAAACCGGATCAGGGAATCCGGCTTGCCGAGCTCTTTAAGTATCAGCCGGACCAATTCCAGATTGGTTCTTTCATTCCTCCCGCCTATATTATAAACTTCCCCGTCCCTTCCTCCATGAAGAACGAGATCCACAGCCCGGCAGTGATCCTCCACATACAGCCAGTCCCGGATATGAAACCCGTCCCCGTAAATAGGCAGCGGCTGATCTTTCAAGGCCCGGAAAATCATAAGCGGAATAAGCTTTTCCGGATATTGATGTGAGCCGTAATTGTTTGAGCATCTCGTAATCGTAACAGGAAGCCCATAAGTTTCATAATAGGACCGGGCCAGAAGATCAGCGGATGCTTTGCTGGCAGAATAAGGGCTATTCGGGGCCAAAGGGGTTTCTTCCGTAAATAATCCGGTTTCTCCTAACGTCCCGTAGACCTCATCTGTAGAGATTTGAATATATTTTTGAATACCGTGTTCCCGTGCTGCCTCCAGCAGAACCTGGGTCCCCAGCATGTTGGTCCGGACAAATAAATCGGGGTCCGCTATACTCCGGTCCACATGGGATTCTGCAGCAAAATGCACAATAGCATCCGGTTTTAATGTAAATGCCTGCCATACATCCCGCTTGGCAGCGACGTTACCGTGAATAAAGGTGTATCTGAGGTCATCACTTACATCACTGAGACGTTCCAAATTCCCCGCATACGTAAGACTATCCAGATTAATCACTTCATAACGGGAATAGCGGTGAAGGATATAACGGATAAAATGGCTGCCGATAAATCCGGCTCCCCCGGTTACAAGAAGCCTCATCGTCCCTCCCTCCTCTCCAGTTCAGCATCTTCCAGTAAAGGAAGGGTCCTGTCCTTTTCTGATAACACGGGATCAGCTACAGGCCAGTCAATACCCAGGGACGGGTCATTCCAGGCTATGCCCCTGTCAAGTTCCGGATTATACAATTCATCCACCTTATACAGCACCTCGGTATGAGGAACCAAGGTACAGAAGCCGTGTGCATATCCCTGTGGCACCAGCAGCATTCTTTTGTTGGATGCACTAAGAATTATCCCCGTCCAATGGCCAAAGGAGGGTGAGTCCCGCCGGATATCTACAGCCACATCATAGATAGCGCCTGCCGTTACCCGGACAAGCTTAGTCTGGGCCTTCGGGCTCAGCTGGTAGTGCAGTCCGCGAAGCGTCCCTGCCTCAGCGGAATATGAATGGTTGTCTTGAACATACGCAACGGGAAGCCCATTTTCTGTAAAAACCTTCTGATTAAAGCTTTCCATAAAAAAACCGCGGCTATCCCCGTGAACCTTAGGTTCGAGCAGGATAACGGACTCTAAAGCGGTCGGAAGCATCCGCATTTTTTTTCACCTCGTTCTTTTTCCCTCTTGGAATCACTGCTTTTACTATATGCAGGGCGGAGGAAAGTAGGGACAAAAACAACGGTCAGGAACTAAAAAAAAGGACCCAATTTCTTAAAGACTTGTGCAATATGTAAATAACCCGTTGGGATCATACAGCTTACTTTAAATTGTCCAAAAACGGCCTGTGGCTTCCGGAAAATTCATTGTTATTGAATTTGTCCCAATTGACAGACCAGGTAGGTAAGGGCCTTTTGTACATCCGCCGGGGCGGTATACCCCCCTGAAGCCGCTTGGCGGGAAGCAGGAAGACCGATCAACACCTGCTCCGGCTTAAGTACCGGGAACATCTGGCTCGTATTGCGGCCAACCGGGAACCCCTGCAGAAGCATATCACTCATCGAAACGAGAAAATCAGGAGTACCCTGCGAGTAATTCCGGCCGTCGAGCGCTTCTATCGGCCCGGAGTTGTAAAGCTGTACATGCAGATACGTAAGTTTGTCCTTGAATGCGTATATAACCGGCAAATAGGCTCCCCATACACCCCCGTAGTTGGCATAGCCTCCTTGCACATAGGCGGTTTCCGGGGTCATGGACAAAATAAAGCCGTTCCCGAAACTTGCCTATAATCTCCTGCGTAGCCGAGACCAGATATTTAATTTTGGGTGAAGTCGGATTTTTAAAGTCCGTATCACCCGGGTTCAAAGATAATGAACTGCCTTCCAGATCAATATCGATTCCATCAAAACCGTGTGGAATTGGCAAAATTATTTCTCGCCTGTTCACTCGTCAGTTCAACCGCACCGTTGGCCCCGCCAATGGAAATAACTACTTTCTTTCCCTGGCTTTGCAGATAGGCAATATCTGCTTTAAACTCATCCTGAGTAGCGTTATACGGAGTAAACCCCATCGCTGGAGCAGTTGGGGGCTGGGTATCCGGAGGTACGGTCGGGGAAGGAGTTGGGGTAGGAACCGGTGTCGGCGTTCCTCCTCCCTGCTGAAGCTGCCAGAGTGCAGGCACATTCGGCGGTTCCCATCCCTTCAAGGAGGTATGAGGTTGAATACATTTATACGTAGAACCTTGATAGGTTACGACATCTCCGGCTTTATAAGCCGTGTTAGGAGTCCAGTCCGACGTCCCCCCAGTGCCGTCATGGGCACCATTGCAAATAAAAGAACAAAAATCAGCAATAAAGCTAAGCCTTTCCTTCTGTGAAGTTTCATCCGTAATCTCTCTTCTTTTTCAAATATTGTGACTGTAAGCGCATACATAACGATTTAAACCCGTTTCTTTCACCTCCTTTTTTTCTATTCAACCATACCCTGTTTTTTATAAAAAGGATAAATTTCGCTAATAATAGGATACTTTTTTCTTCTATACTTATCTGCAAGTTGAAAAGACCCCTTATGCAGGGGTACGGTCGTGAAAAGAAAGCATATCCGAATCACCATCATTTTGTTTAAAAAATACGGCGCATTTGTATAATGGACATGACAGTCAGCAGTTCTTCCGGTGTCATTTCGGTCTTATAGGCTTTCTCTACCCAGCGGTAATCATTCAGTACGGGAGGTATAATTTTTCCGCTGACAGAGTCCTGATACATCCGGTTGAGTTCAGCCGCCAGTTCTCTCCACTGTTCAATGGTCAGATTCATAGCCTTTCGCCACCATCCTTTATCTATAGTTTGGTTTCCGTTGCCCGGTACAAGGTCAGGTGAATCTTTACTCAGTCCGTAAAATTCGGCAATCCCGTCCACAATCGCATCCGCACATTTTCGCCTGTATGAATCCGCTTTCAAAAGGTCGGCTTCATAGTGATTGGACATAAATCCGCATTCGCACAAAATGGCAGGCATTACCGTTTCTCTGAGAACATGAAAGTCCTCCTGCTTGACCCCCCGGTCTCTAAGTCCTGTATAAGCAATTAGTTTGGACTGTATTATTGCCGCCAGCTTCGGAGCCACCGTTCCCGGATACAAGTATACGTACGTTTCAATTCCGCCAACATTATCATTCCAGTAGTCTCCGACCGCATTCGCGTGGATGGAAACAAACAGGTCCGCTTCCCAGGCATTGGCTTTATTTGTCCTCTCTTTCAAAGGCACATCTCTTGTATCTTCAAACGTAATCTCTACCTGAACATCTTTATAATCATTCAGTGCAGCTACCACGCGTCTTGCCGTGCTGCTGTTAAACTCATACTCCCTCATCGAATCATCGGGGACCCGCTTTCCCGGTGTATCCGGTCCATGGCCAGCGTCTATCATGATTTTCATGTTGTGACCCTCCCTTCTGATGGAATAAAATATCTTCATTATAAATATTCCTGTCTGCCGGAACCCGATTGTGTGTATCTGTCCAAATGTAAAATAAAAGAGCCATTAAGCCGTATAGCTTAATAGCTCTGCCATCTGTTATAAAGCTGGAATTCCTTTGGCATTCCCGGCAGACGTTGGCAACATTCTCTTTTTTTCATACTCCTATCTTTTCATTCATTTTGGTTCATTTTACATCGAATCTTTCCGGCCTGGTTTATACCTGTCCATTTCTCCTGTATCCGCGGCAACTCCCGTAAATTTCGTCTCGACTTTTTTACTGACCCAGAGCGAAATAGCGATAAATAAGATAACATATAAGATTTGAACAGGATCATGAATAAATCGGGTGATATCATGTCCAATGTAGGAGACCGCTAATACCATGAGCGCTTTACCGCCGGCAACGGCAATCAGGAAGGAACGCAGGCGCATTCGGGCCATCCCTGCCACCATGTTAATCATAACAAACGGACCGACCGGAAAAATGCTCAGTATAAAAACATAACTGAACGCATTTCTTCGGACCCATAGCATCCCTTTTTTCACTTTAGGTTTTGCAGCCCAACGCTCCAGATACGGATGACCGGAAATTTTGCGGACAATGAGAAATGTCGTTAAACATCCGCCTACTAATCCAATCCAGGAATATAAGAACCCGAGCCATAACCCGTATACAGCTACATTGACGCCTACAATGACAATTGTCGGCAACGGGGGAATGAAAGATTTCATGAATGTTAGAAAAATACCGGGGAAAGGCCCGAAAGAACGATACTTTTCCAGTAAGTTCATAAGGTTTTCCTCGGTCAGATAATAAGACATTATATCCGATAATACCATATATCTGCATACACCTACTTCTGCATACATTTGAGACTCTGGGTGGCCATACAATCACCTGCCTCCAATCTCTATGCATTAGCATAACATAAAAATCCCCCGATACGGCCCGTATAACATGGCATTTTAATGGAAAACCGGCCTCGCTTGTGATTTATCATATTTTTATAATAGCCATGCCTTACTGACGGATGTGGCAGACTTGCATCTGGAACGGCAGAAGCTTTCTTCTCATACCCTATAGCCGGGACATTGGTGCTCGGACGTAAAATCTCACTAATTTCGTTAGGAGATCAAATTGCCTTTCGGTCATTTTTTTTCCTTCATGCGGCCGAACATAACTTCATAACTATCATTTCCGTAATACAAAGACCGCTTCGTACGGGAGATTGTGGCTGTGCTTGCACCTGTTTCATCTTCAATCTCACTATATGTGTTGTTGTTAAACAGCATTTTGGCCACTTTAAATCTTTGAAGAAAGGTACCGATTTCATTCACCGTACATAAATCATCAAAAAAGGAATAACATTCTTCTACAGTTTTAAGTGTTAAAATCCCTTGAAAAAATTCATCCAGATCCTTTCCACGTATTTTATCTATTAGCATGCGCCTTCCCCTCCGATGTCACTTTATTAAAGTCATGTTGAAACAAGCAAACATATCTTCGTCTTGCGCCCATCATTTACACTTTTAGCTTCAAGTATGATTTGGGAAATGAACGCGTCAAAGTATTTAGTCAAAGAAATATAGAATCGGTATCTTACCTGATATTCTATCCTTGATTTACCGTTTTATTCGGCCTATACATGTGAGTCTGCCATCAGTGAAAGATTTGGCACTCCCACTGATGGTTATCCGGTTAGAATCATGAATATAGATTCTTAATGGGAAATTATGGGGAAATTCTATGTTGTTGAAACTGATTTTTCCCCGGCCTCATAAATCCTATCAAAATATTGATAATGGGAGCAATTATACAGAAGATAGCAAAAGGGAAATATTCCAATGTGGGAATCCCCAATGTACCCGTTATGAATACACCGCTAACTCCCCATGGAATAAGCGCATTGACGGCTGCACCGGCATTTGCCAGAATGGACGAAAGGTTCTTCATATCTACCTGAACACTGCCAAACTGGGGCTTAAAAGCCTCCCCCGGCAAAATAATGGAAAGATATTGTTCTCCCAGAAGCAGATTCACTCCTATGGAACTTAAAGCCGTCATGAGAATCAGTTTGCCTTTTGTGCTTACAAAAGCTGAAATTTTCGAGATAAGGGTCTCAATAATTTTCAGTTCTACCAGCAATCCTCCAAGCGCTAAGGCAAGAAGTATCAAGGAAACTGACCACATCATGCTTTGAATCCCGCCACGGGTCAGCAGGGCATCTACATCCTGTACGCCTGTGCGGGAAACAAATCCGTCCTGCATCAGATTTGCGATTTGTAAAAGGCTGGTATGCGGAAAATAAATATAGGAAACCCCAATCGTCACCATAATGCTCAGAAGCAAAGTCGGGATAGCCGGTATCTTCTTCCATGCACAGAGAAACAAAATCAATACCGGAATCAAAGTAACAACTGAAATGGGAAAGGAGGAATGCAGCGTATTTACTAACTCTTCAATCTGGCTTCCTGTTGTTGATACGTTTGAATGACCCATTACTCCAAAAAAAACTAGCGTAACAAGGAAGGACGGAATGATGGTCCGCATCATATTTTTAATATGATCGAATAAATCCACCTGGGCAATAGCCGCAGCCAGATTCGTCGTATCCGATAAAGGTGAGATGTTATTTCCCAGGAAAGCGCCTGAGATTATGGCACCGGCTGTCATCGCAGGGTTGAAACCCATAATTTGCCCCATGCCGAAAAAGGCAATGCCCACGGTCGAAATGGTTGTAAATGAGCTGCCTACTGTGACTCCGACAAGAGCGCAAACCACAAAAACGGATGGAAGGAAAAATTTGACCGATATAAGACTGAAGCCGTATACCATAATGGTAGGAATTGTTCCTGCTTCAATCCATACGCTGACTAAAGCACCGATGAGCATAAAGATAATGATAGGGATTAATCCGGGTGAGATTCCATTTTGAATTCCCTTATGAATAGTATCCCAGGAGAAACCTTTGATCGCTGCATAAAACATGACCATGGCTATGGAAATCAGGATAGGAATTTGGGGGGCAAGCTTAAACCTATGATACAAGTTCCTATAATAGCTAATAAAACTACTAAAAGAAAGACGCTTTCTTTTATCGAGACATCCTTTTTCATGTTGTTTTGCTCCTCATGTTGTGTCATGGAAATAGCAGCTAGGCCGCTGCTATGAAATAAATTTCATAAAATATGAATTGGAACCGCTAATTTATCGTTTATCCGCCTGATTATATGCACCGTGCCAAACCGGGCCGACGAATGCGTTAAAAGCGAATCCGCCTTTAATAGCCTCAGCTGTAAACCTTTTTGCTTTAGCTACCGCTTCTTGTACCGATAATCCCTTTGCAAGTCCTGCCGTAATAGCTGCGGCAAATGTACATCCGGCACCATGATTATGATTCGTATGAATCTTCTCCGCTTCATAAAGAATAAACTGTGAACCATCATAGAAGAGGTCAATTGCTTTATGGTCTTCCAGCGCTTTGCCTCCTTTAATCACCACATTTCGGGCTCCAAGGCCAACAATTCTCCGGGCCGCTTCTTTCAAATCGTCTACAGTTCTTAAGTTTTTCATACCGGATAACTGGCCCGCTTCATACAAGTTAGGCGTTACAATATCAGCTTCCGGCACAAGAAATTCACGGATGGCATCTTCATTTTCCGGAGCCAGGGGTTCATCTTCCCCTTTGCACACCATAACAGGATCAATCACAACATGTTTCACTTTATATTTTCTGATCATGTTATTTACAAGCTTTATCATGTCTACCGAACCAAGCATTCCTGTTTTCATAGCATCTACCGGACCGCCGGAAAAAATCGTTTGCAGCTGCTTATTTACAAGCTCTGTATCCATAGGGTATACTTCATGGCGCCAATTATGATAAGGGTCCATCGTAACAATTGCAGTAATAGCCGTAAAACCAAATGTTCCATACTCTTCGAATGTTTTCAGGTCCGCTTGCAAGCCGGCTCCGCCGCTTGAATCCGAACCCGCAATCGTCAATACCTTTTTGATAGTCATGGTTTCACTTCCTAATCGTTATAGTTACCGTGCAATTTAGAACAGACGAATGCGTAACATCTTTTACAAAGTGTTACGCATTCACTGTTACTTCCGGGAGTACTTCTATTTAATTTTCTTCTTTATAGATAGCTTCCAGTTTTTGTTGAATCGCTTTTTCCATTTTTTCGGCGTATTCAGTGAAAACATCTTTGTCATGGGCATACGGAGACAGAGCACAGGCACGCAATACCGTAACTTTCTGCTCACGATCCCACTCCGCTTTACTAAATCCCAAACTTTGAACGTACGGAAGAGGGCTGTTTCCATAGTCAGGTGCGGCAAAGTCTGTATGGGATGTGATAAATTCATTGTGATATAATCCGCCTTTAACATAAGAAGCCTGATCGAAGAAGTCATGGTTTAATTTGTTCATTTTAGCCAAATCGGTGTTGCCTTCTTCATTGAACACATAGTCCACCATGTTGAAATCCGGTTTAGTTAACGGATAGACGTTGATCGTTTTGTCCCCGACTTTGAATTCTTTACCCTGCAGGAAGTGGTAGAAGCGGTAAGCTCCTTCAATACTTGCGCCGATTAGTTTGCCGTACCCCGTTACGTTCAGCGGCAATACTTTATGGGCGGTCCAAACCGCTGCCGCAGTTGCCCCCGCTTTAGAACCTTCCAGGATGTAGGCACCAAGCAGTGCAGGAATATCGGCACCTTTCTCAAATACATAGGTTGCGAAGTAAGAGATGACGTCACGCATTCTGATGTCTTTTACTACGATACCTCCGGCGGAATAAGGGATATATCCCATTTTGTGCGGATCAATAGTGATCGTCTCAGCCTGGTTCATAGCTTTGAAAGATTCGTAGATATCTCTGGTTAACCATTCGCATTTTTCAGTAAAAATGTTGTATTTCGCATATACTTCATCGATTTTATCCCACTCGATAAATTCATTGTTTTCGTCGAGGAAGATGGCACGCGCATATCCGCCGTATGCGGCATCTACATGGATGTAAAAGTAAATTCCCTCTTTAGCCAGTTTCTCCCGAAGGGCAACGATTTTGTCGATGCGGTCAACTTCTCCTTCTTCTGTAGTACCAACTACACCCACAACACCAAGAATAGGTATTTGTTTATCCGCATATTCCCGGATCTTAGCTTCCAATTTGTCGATATCCATGCGGTAGTTGTCGTCTACGTCTACAGAATCAACGCAGTCCAGACCAACACCGATGATATCAGCGGCTTTCAGCCAGGAGTAGTGTTTCGTTTGTGGAATTAACCATTTACCCAGTTTTTCCAAGTTTTTTCCGCTGCGTGCAGAATGAGCCTTGATTTCGTCTACTTTATCCGGAATTTGGTCCAGGATTTCCAGAACTTCTTCAGTGGACATGTTCAGAAGTTGCCACTCGGATTTTCCTTCCACGAACTCAGGCGCTACTTCTTTAATAGCAAGCGGCAGGGATTTCATGTTCCGTGCATACCATAAACCTTCAAGGTTGGCGATAGAGCCGTCGGCACAAATATGACCCCAGCTTTCGCCTTTTTTATAACTCATCAGCGTGGCAAATTCGTGTCCGACTTCTTCTTCCATCTGGGAAGTACCCGGAGAAGATTCATAGGCTACGTTGTTGCCGTTCCATAACATGGCAGCTGTGTAAGCGATAATAGCCGGCATAAGGGTTTCAGCGTTCATATGACCCCAGAAACGTCCGGCAGTGTGCCATGGAAGTGAGTTAGCCCGCAGTTTGGAAGATAATACGTTGAATACGCTGCGCATATGGTCGGCAGTTTCCTGAAAGCCTTGCGAGCTTTTATCTTGTGGCGTAATTACCGGCAAGTCTTGCGGTTGGTAGTTTTGTCTCCAGCCTACATGCTCGTCAACCATTTTCAGAAGTAATTCTTTAAACAGATCTGCGTTTTCTCCCTTTTCGCCTAAAAATAATGCTTTTAAGTTGATGTCTGCAATTTGATTCTTCATGTCCTGTTCCTCCATTTTCATGCTGAATGATCTAGTTGAAAAACCAGTTTTCACCTTTCAATAAGCTTTTTTTACCGAGACTTTTGTCTGGTCTGCAGATGCCTCTTTTTTCCATTCAGGTTTCTTGCATTTATTGATAATTAGAGCAATACCAATCATGACTACTGTAGCGACTATCTGATAGATAATATAACCCGTATATTGGCTTGGCTCCAGAATGGATGGCGGAATTAAACTTACGGTAATCGTAATGATCACACTTATCATGGAAAGCAGGGAAACAAACCACATCAATCCATTCCCTTTGCTTCCTAACCTAAATGGCCGTTTCACATCTGGCATTTTGTAACGCAAACGGATAGCTGAAATAGCAATTAAAGCATAGACAACACAGTAAAGAATGGTTGTAGTAATCGTAATAATCAGGAACGCGCTATTCACATCCGGAACAACCACGTATAAGAAGGATACTAAAGAAATTACAATCGCTTGAATCATAACGAAAGTAATAGGAATATCTTTTTTGTTTCGTTTTTGGAAAAATTTAGGAAGATTCCCTTCATCCGCTACTTTAATCATAGACTTACTCGGACCAAGCACCCATGCACTCAGTTGAACCAATACCCCGATCATGATCATTAGGGAAACAAGGTTGACGAAAATAGAGGGAATGCCCAAGTTTTCACAAAAAATCAAGTAAGGCTGAGTAATATTAGCAAGCTGCAGTTCACCCATTGGTACAGCGTTAGACACTGTTAAACCGGCAACGATGTTGAAAATTACCAGCAATATAACAGAAGTAATAACGGCCACAGGGTAGTTGCGCTTTGGATTCTCAATGTTGTTAGCGTGTACGGAAGAGATTTCCACACCCGCGAAAATAAAAATAATTCCGGATAGATAGGTCAAACTGCCCAAATCTTTAAAATTAGGAACCAGATCGCTTGCTTTAAAATTTCCTAAGTAACTTTGCGGTTGAATCCCGTTTTTGATCATGTAGATCACACCAAGCACGACAAGCAGTACGAATGGAATATAGACTCCAATCACGGCCCCCCAGTTACCGGCAATTTTAACCATATCGAATTTCAGGTTTAATAACGTGACACCCCAGTAAGAGATGAGAATAACAGCAAAAATAAAGTAATTATTCGTAGACAGTTCCGGTTTATTGATAACGTAGCCAAATAGAACACCAACTGTAGAGGCTACCATCACCATACCGAAGAACATTTGGACCCATAGTAACCAGGAAGTCACAAATCCCCATTTTTCGCCTAAAGCATTTTTCGCCCAGACTTGCGGCCCGCCTTCTTCCGGGAATCCGGTGGAAAGTTCGGCCGACATTAATGCAATGGGTAATGCAAATAGAACAGCCGCAACCAGCATATAAAAAATTTGCGTCCAACCTGTAATGGATAGAGTAGGTACACTACGTACCGTTCCAAAAAAGGCCATCGTAATACCAATCAATCCAAAAAGCGACATTTTCTTCTGACCTGACATAATTATCGTCCCTTCCCTTATCCAATTCCGCATTGAATAAATGGTTAAATCAATTTCACAGCTTAAAATTTCCTTCTGAAGCTGTTTTGTGAAATTGATTTGGTTAAAACTGAAAAGCAACCTGAACTAATAGTCTAATCTTCAATAGGCTGTATAACTGGGATGCAGAAATGCAGACTTGAAAATTAGAGTATTAAAACAAACTACTGAAGAAAATATAGGGTCTTATAGAAATCATCCCTTTCGTGAATAGCGGTTCTGCTAGGACAAAAAAATACTTGTCTTATTTCACAAGCCTACTTCATTATTCAAACTATTTATCAAGCATTCTTTTGGCCTTTCGCTAGTTTACTAATTTACTAAAATAAATTTGACTTGTGAATTATCATGCAATGTCAGTTTACGCCTATATTTTTGTTTTGTCAATATATTTAAAAACATTGATATATAGCCGTTTTTATAACATTTATAAAATCTTGTTGTTCATTTATTTAAAGCGTAATCCCCTTTATCGATAAAGACGTAAACCCATAAATGCTTTGATGCGTTGGTGTATTTTTTATCTCATTAAGATTTTTTTACTTGATTTTGTGTAAAAAAGAGGATGCAATTTTAATTTTATATCAAACCACTTGCATCTGGATTTTCGTGAGGTTGTATGATGGGAAGTAACCACGGGATAAAAATGTTGGGGAAGATGTTAAATGAGTAAAGAAACCCATTATTCAATCGGGGAAGTATGATCCCGAAGCGGATTGGAAGAAAATCATGGCTAATTGAAGAGGATATGGCTAATTGAAGAGGATATGGCTAATTGAAGAGGATATGGCTATATAAAAAGAGGTGGGGTATATCCCTCCGGCCAACGGCTGGAAGGATATACCCCACCAGTCAATGCAGATCATTTCTGCATGAAGTGGGTTTCCGGGCAAGGTCAAGAGTAACTTCGCTCTTTTAGCCGGAATAGGTTATATTAAGATATTAAGCTTTTATTATAACTGAAAAAAAGGATTCCTGTTTTCGGATCTTACACCAGGGTGCCATTCTATCATATTTTCAAATGCAGCATTCGCAATGGTATCCTCTATGCATAATTGGTCCAAATCCAAAGCGAAATCTCCGCCTGCTACAGTCTCATCCATTACCTCTTTGAGCAGTCTGCTGTACCCTATAAGTCTTCGGGATGCAATAAGTGTATTTTTTCCAGTTGAAGTTTTTTTGTTCGAAACATCATGAAAAGCTAAGATGCCTTTTTTCATTTTACTAATAATTGTGTGATTATCCACTTTATCATTTATTACTTTGACTTTTACAGATACGTTACTCTCGGCACTCAATGCCTTACTCCACAAGGAAATCCAATTATCATATTTAATATAATATCTTCCCTGGAAGTAACTTTTGATAGTTGGAAGCAGGATATGAATCCGAGGATGGTAACCATCCCCGGATTTCCAAATATCCAGCATACGAAAATAACCCAGGGAAGCCTGCTTGATACACTTATATTTAAACAGGCGGTTGAATCCAATTAACATACAATCAAGTACTTGATTGATATGATCTTCGGCCACTTTTTCTTCTAAACCCAAATCTACTAACAGCCAGTTAACCTGTTTCTCCTTGTTAACTTTTGTCATCAGGTATTGATTAAAATAGGCTAATTCCAACGATCGGTTCCACGATGCCAGCATCAACAATCCTCACTTTTATTCCATGGTGAACTTATTCTCCTAATTTCACCAGGCTGTAGTTCTTCTTACCTTTCCGGATAATGATGAATCTTCCGTCGAATGAGTTTTCCACTGTTACTTCCGTATTTAGATCACTTACGCGTTCCCCATTCATTGAAATGGCTCCGTTCGTAATGTCTTCCCGTGCTTGCCGTTTGGATGGTTCTATTCTTAATTCCACTAACCAATCCACAATATTTTTGGATTCTTTGGATGCATGGAATGTCGGCATATCTTTAAATCCCTGCTCAATTTCGTCTGCAGTCAGTCCTTTGATATCCCCGCTGAACAAGGCTTCGGTTATTTTTCCGGACTGAGCTAAAGCTTCTTCACCATGCACAAACTTCGTCATTTCTGCCGCCAGCACTTTTTGTGCCTCACGCTTGCCCGGATCCGTCTCAACCTTTTGAGCCAGTTCCTCAATCACTTCTTTAGTTAAGAAGGTAAAAAACTTCAAGTATTTTACTACATCGCGGTCATCAGTATTTACCCAGAACTGGTAGAACTCGAATGGTGTCGTTTTCGCCGGATCTAACCAGATAGCCCCGCCTGCTGTTTTACCAAATTTCGTACCATCGGCTTTTAACATTAACGGGATTGTTAATCCGAATGCCTTCGCATCCGGGCCTTCTTTCTTCCGGATCAGGTCCAGACCGCTGGTTATATTCCCCCATTGGTCGGCCCCGCCAATTTGCAGTTGAACATCTTCTTCCTTGAACAGATGATGGAAGTCCATGGACTGAAGAATTTGGTAGGAAAACTCCGTAAATGAAATACCGCTTTCCAGACGGCTCGCCACGATATCTTTGGCCAGCATCGTATTAACGCTGAAGTTTTTACCATAGTCACGCAAGAAATCGAGAACATTCATTTTATGTGTCCAGTCGTAGTTATTTACCATTTTCACTTCATTATCCCCGCCAAAACCAAACAGCTTTTTCATTTGGGCGGTAAGAGCTTCAACATTATGCTGGACTTGTTCCAACGTTTGCAACTGCCGTTCGGTCTGGCGTCCGCTTGGGTCGCCAATCGTTCCGGTTGCCCCGCCAATAAGAATAACCGGCCGGTGTCCAAATAACTGGAACCGTTTCATCATCATGAAAGGAATCAGATGTCCAATATGCATGCTGTCACCCGTCGGGTCAACTCCACAGTACAGAGAGATCTTCTTCTCCTCTACCAGTTTGCGTAGTCCCTCGGCATCTGTCTGTTGATTTATCGCATCGCGCCATTCCAACTCATCGATAATATTCATTGCTGTCCACTCCTTTAATTTATTAATTTCTATACCGCGGCATTTTGCATCCATTCTTTTAAAGATCAGAATGCAAAAACACCTTACATGAACTTCATGCTGAATGTACATGTACACCATGCATTATTTTTCTAAATAAAAAAGCCCCTATGTCTAGCCTAGACACAGGGACGATTATTAACCGTGTTACCACCCAATTTGCATGAATAGTGCTGCAGTCACTATCCATACCACTCTCAGCAATAATATCGTATGCTATCCCGCTTAGTGTTACCTAAGATACTCCGGAGTGTAATTCGCAAGTTTTGTTTGTGCTAGGTCGCATCAACCCCCAGCTTTCTGGATAACAAGGGCAAAATTGCTACTGAGCTCCTTCAGCGTATATGTTGTATAAGATTTTATAGCCATTATAGTGAATGAACAGTTAATTGTCAATTAAGTAATTAAAAGTTTTCAGAAAAATTAAACGAATCAATTTCATAATACAACTGGTGAGCGCTTAATGGAGAAGATATAGATAAATACGGTCCAAATTTAACTATGCGAATTTTAATGAGAGGGATTTCCCTGTGATTTCAAAATATTCTTACTTTTTCCCAAAAAACCCATGACAATGTTTATTAGGGGAGCTGCTATGCAATATACGGAATACGGCAAGTATTCCAACGTTGAGACGCCTAAAGTACCTGTTATAAATACTCCGCTGACCCCCCATGGAATGAGCGGATTGACAGCAGCCCCTGCGTTGGCTAATGTAGCTGAAAGTTTTCTCAGATCTATCTTGATTTTGTCAAATTGTGATTTAAAAGCTTTGCCCGGCAAGATGATGGAAAGATATTGTTCCCCCAGAAGAAGATTAACCCCTATTGAGCTTAAGGACGTCATCAGAATTAATTTCCCTTTTGTGCCGACAAAACCTGCAATTCGGGAGATTAACGTTTCGATAATTCTGATCTCTACTAACAGCCCTCCGAGTGCCAAGGCAAGAAGAATAAGGGAAACGGACCACATCATACTTTGAATTCCGCCCCGGGTTAATAGGGAATCGACACCCGGTACCCCGGTTTGCGATACATATCCATCCTGCAAGAGCCGGGCCATTTGATCAAAGCTCGTATCCGGATGATAAATGTAGAAGATACCGATCGTTATTACAATACTCAAAAGCAGGGTCGGAATAGCCGGTATTTTTCTCCATGCGCAAAGAAACAAAGCAAAAACCGGAATTAAAGGAACAAAAGAAATCGTGAAGGAAGACCTCAAAGTATTTACCAGTTCCTCTATTTGGCTTCCCGTTGAAAGCACATTGGCATGGCCAACCACTATATAAAAGAGAAGGGAAATGAGGAAAGCAGGAGTCACGGTCCGCAGCATATTCCGGATATGTCCGAATAAATCCACTTCCGCTATGGCCGAAGCCAAGTTCGTTGTATCCGATAAAGGAGAGACGTTATTGCCCAGGAAAGCGCCTGATATAACGGCACCGGCTGTCAAGGCCGGATGAAAGCCCATGATTTGTCCCATTCCAAAGAAGGCGATGCCTATCGTTGATATTGTAGTAAAGGAACTCCCGACTGTTATTCCTACAAGTGAACAAATAATAAACACAGAGGGCAAAAAGAATTTAACAGATAAAATACTGAATCCATATACCATAATGGTTGGAATTGTCCCTGCAGCAATCCAGACGCTTACAATAGCCCCAATCAGCATAAAAATTATAATCGGGATTAAACCTGGCAATATTCCGTTTTGGATTCCCTTATGAATAATATCCCAAGAAATTCCCTTTATTGCCGCGAATAGGATAACTATACCTAAAGAAATAAGAATAGGAATTTGCGGAGGTACACCAAATCCTATGATGCAAACTCCTATTATGGCTAATAAAACCACTAAGAGAAAGATACTTTCTTTTAATGTCACATCTTTTTTCATTCTTGAGGAACTCCTTGGCTGCGGTCTAAGTGGGTAAACATTTTTTAGACTTCAAAAAGACTGATAAGATTTATTCAGCCTGGGCCTGCATGTATATGACCTCGAGCTTTTCCTTCATAGCTTTTTCGATTTTAGGCGCATACTCATTAAAAACTTCTTTATCATGGGCATACGGGGATAATGCAGCAGCACGTAATACGGTAATTTTACCCTCTTTCATCCATTCGTCTTCACTAAATCCTAGGCTTTTCACATATTGAAGCGGACTATGGCCATAATCTGGAACGGCAAAATCTGTATGTGATGTCAAAAATTCATTCATATAGATGCCGCCTTTTACATAAGAAGCCTGGTCGAAGAAATCATGATTTAATCTGTTCATTTTAGCTAAATCGGTATTGCCTTCTTCATTGAACACATAGTCCACCATGTTGAAATCCGGCTTGGTTAACGGATAGACATTGATGGTCTTGGCCCCGACTTTAAATTGTCTGCCCTGCAGGAAGTGATAAAAGCGGTAAGCTCCCTCGATACTTGCGCCGATTAGTTTGCCGTACCCCGTTACGTTCAGCGGCATTACTTTATGGGCGGTCCAAACCGCTGCCGCAGTTGCCCCCGCTTTAGAACCTTCCAGGATGTAGGCACCAAGCAGTGCAGGAATATCGGCACCTTTCTCAAATACATAGGTTGCGAAGTAAGAGATGACGTCACGCATTCTGATGTCTTTTATGGCAATCCCCCCCGCCGCATAAGGGATATATCCCATTTTGTGCGGATCAATGGTGATGGATTCAACCTGACTCATGGCTTTAAAAGCGTTATAAATATCTTCAGTCAGCCATTCGATTTTTTCGGTAAAGACATGGTGTCTGGCATAGACTTCATCCAATTTATTGTAGTCAATAAACTGATTATTCTCATCCAGGAAAATGGCCCGTGCATATCCGCCGTATGCCGCATCTACATGAATGTAGAAATAAATACCCTCTTTAGCCAGTTTCTTACGAAGGGCGATGATTTTGTCGATGTGGTCTACCTGACCTTCTTCTGTTGTTCCAATAACCCCCACTACACCAAGAATGGGAATTTGCTTAGACGCCAATTCGCGGATTTTCGTTTCCAATTTACTGATATCCATACGGTAATTATGATCAACGTCAATAGATTCCACACAATCAAGGCCTGTACCGATAATGTCAGCAGCTTTCAGCCAGGAATAATGTTTCGTTTGTGGAATTAACCATTTTCCTAATTTTTGCAGGTTTTCTCCGCTGCGTGCGGAATGAGATTTAATTTCATCCAATTTTTCCGGAACCTGATCCAGAATATTAAGAATTTCCTCTGTAGACATGTTCAACAATTGCCATTCAGATTTGCCTTGAACTAATTCGGGCACTACTTCTTTTATGGCTAAAGGAAGGGATTTCATGTTCCTTGCGTACCACAAACCTTCAATGTTGGCAATAGAACCGTCGGCACAGATGTGGCCCCAGCTTTTATCTTTTTCATAGCTCATTAAGGCCGCAAAATCATGCCCCACTTCTTCCTCCATCTGGGAAGTACCTGGAGAGGATTCATAGGCTACATTGTTGCCGTTCCATAACATAGCAGCTGTGTAAGCGATGATAGCCGGCATCAGGGTTTCAGCGTTCATATGACCCCAGAAACGTCCTGCTGAGTGCCAGGGTATTGAATCTGTACGGAGTCTGGAAGATAATACATTGAATATGCTTCGCATATAGTCAGCGGTTTCCATAAAACTCTTTGAACTTTTGTCCTGAGGGGTAATAACAGGTAAATCCTGAGGTTGATAGTTTTGGCGCCACCCCACATGTTCATCTACCATTTTTAGTAATAATTCTTTAAATAAATCAACGTTTTCACCCTTGCTTCCTAAGAATAAGGCTTTTAAGTTAAGTTCTTGAATCTTGGTTTCCATATTATCCTCCTTCATGAAGTGTGTTTTCCTATCAAATGATGTGATTCGTACTCAGAATCCTCTTTCTTCCAATCCGGTCTTTTCAGCTTATAAATGATGAGCGCAATTCCAACCATAATGACGGTTGCCAGCACTTGGTAAATAATGTATCCCATGAATTGGTTAGGCTTCAGAATGGAAGGCGGGATGATACTCACAACAATGGTAATGGCAACACTTATCATGGACAGTACTGAAACAAACCACATCAATCCATTCCCTTTGTTTCCCAATCTGAACGGCCTTTTTACATCTGGCATTTTATAGCGTAAGCGTATCGCTGAAATAGCAATTAACCCATACACGAGACTGTAAAGAATGGTTGTTGTGATAGTAATAATTAGAAATGCGCTATTTACATCCGGAACAACTACATAAAGTACCGATACAATTGAAATCACAATCGCCTGAATGAGAACAAAGGTGATGGGAATATTTTTGTCAGTACGTTTCTGGAATATCTTTGGAAGATTTCCTTCTTCCGCTACTTTAATCATGGATTTACTTGGTCCAAGTACCCATGCGCTTAACTGGACCAGCACCCCAATCAGAATCATCAGAGAAATAATATTGGCGAAAAAGGATGGAATCCCTAAGTTCTCGCTAAAAATTAAATAAGGCTGAGTAATATTGGCAAGCTGGAGTTCACCCCGTGGTACGGCATTGGAAACTGTCAAGCCTGCAATGATATTAAATATAACAAGCAAGATAACGGAGGCGATAACAGCAATGGGGTAATTTCGTTTAGGATTCTCAATATTATTCGCATGCACAGAGGAAATCTCTACACCTGCAAAAATAAAGATAATGCCGGATAAATAGGTTAAGCTGCCCAAGTCTTTAAAGTTGGGAATCAGATCTCCTGGTTTGAAATGTCCCAGATAACTGTCCTGTTTAATTCCATTTTTAATCATAAAAATGATCCCAAGCACGACAAGCAGCACGAATGGAATATAAACTCCAATCACAGATCCCCAGTTCCCGGCAATTTTCACCATATCGAACTTAAGGTTTAATAAGGTAACCGTCCAATAGGAGATGAGAATAAGAGCAAAAATAAAGTAATGATTTGAGGATAGTTCCGGTTTGTTAATGACATATCCGAGCAGGACGCCTATTGTAGAAGCAACCATCACCATACCGAAAAACATTTGAACCCATAATAACCAGGAGGTTACAAATCCCCATTTATCTCCTAAAGCCTGCTTTACCCAGACTTGGGGGCCTCCTTCCTCAGGCCATCCTGTAGAGAGTTCGGCAGACATAAGTGCGATGGGTAATGCAAACAAAACCGCGGCAATCAGCATATAGAAAATTTGCGTCCAACCTGTTATGGAAAGTGTCGGTACGCTTCGCACGGTACCAAAGAACGCCATGGTAATGCCAATTAATCCGAATAGTGTCAATCTTTTTGATTTGGCCATAAATAACCCTTTCTTTCTCGTATTCAACTAATAATCCAATATCCAGTAAGTATTATTTCTTAAAATGTTTTATTGGATGCATGCCATATTTTGCACAGAAAAGGACTTTAGCGTCACTCTCCCCTTCACTCAGAAAAAATCCACAGGAAAAGTTTTAGCCACCGCCAATGTGATTAATTTAAAGAAAGAGAAACTATACAACTGTATTCATGATTGAACAGGAAGCAGATGTCATTTCGGTTCCAAGTTACCAGCTAAACAATCAAGCAAGCGATTTGTATAAATATGTTTGCATTACAGAATATATAGATATGCCCCCATCCCCAACCCGGCTGTAGTCAGGGAAATCCATTCAACTTCAAAATCCGGCTGGGCACTAACCCCACCATTATCCTTGATGCGAAGGGCACTATAGAAATAAATAAATTGAACAGATCCGAGGTGAATGGGAGTTCCTGAACAAGGCTAACTCAATCAGCGGACCGAAAAAGACCCGCGGGGAATTAGTACAATGATTACGATTGGAACATTGATCAAAAAACATGATTGGCCTGATCCGGCACAACCTGAACAAACCGGATACCTAAATACCGGTAGCCGAGGAGTATTCCTGTCATATGTAAAGGTAATCCGATTATTGATAGTATTTATTCGAAAATTGTCATGAGAACTACTCACAACATAGTTATGTTATTGTCCAAGCATAAAAAAGTTTCCTACATACTATGTAACGAATACTGTAAAAGGAGGTAGATGTATGAGTAACGGCTTTGGCTCATATACGGGAGGAAATTGCTGCCCTCTGGCAAAAGAGATTATCGATCCGCCGTTATACATCTTTAATCATTTCTATCACCCCCAAGAAGTACCGATCGTACACACTATTGAAATTATCAATCAGCATCACTGCGTTCCAATTCCAAAACATATAATTAGGTCAGAAACCAAAGACGTCTTCAGTTCAGCAAACAAGAAGCAAAACAAGTCCAAAAGAAAATAATCATGATCACCGGAATTTTTTAATCAATCTGAAGGAGCATGCGTCTATGAAACTTAAAAAAAGTAAAAAACCGCATTTCTTCAAGGGAGGGCAACTGTTCCATGAACGCTTTAATGAGTTGAACTTGCTTGATGAATATCCGATAGAGCTTCGGGAAAAAATTATTACTCCACACAAAGTAGCGACTGAGAAAAAGAAAAAAGAAAAACCGATATCTGGATAAATCTGCAAGATGCCCGCCCAATCACTTAAATTTCACGTTTTTTGTCTATATTCTCATTTTTTCCGTTATAGAAAATCAAAAAAGAACCTTGAGGTTTTTCCCAAAGGTCCTTTATAATCGTGTTAAGAACAGAGGTAAAATCTACAGTATTAGAATGGGTTTGCCTAAATTGTGGGAAACTCACCGTTGCTCGTGATAAGAGACTTGGAATAGAACCTGGAGTCTGTGTTATATGCGAAATAGAATACGAAGTAGCAACATGCTTTCAATGTGGTTAAATTATGAACTTGATGCATGAAGGAGAAGTATTTTGAGTGATTATTGGTTTCAATCGTACATCGATCACTTTAATGATAATAAATGACCTTAGGGATTGTTGAATAAAAATTTAAGGAACGCGAATTAATTAAGCCCTCAGGGGCTTTTTATTTTGCACAAATAAGACCACAGAGGAATATTGAAGTGTCCCCTCTCAAGTAGACAGTGTAAAAAAACAAAAATAGTTAGTTTGTTTCCCATCCCCTAAAAGTAGTTTTGTACCATATTTATTCGCTCTTGCCCAAAGGCGGAAGTTGTCTACTTCTTTCTTACCTTGTTCGTCTAAAATCTCAAACCAACTAAGATCTTCATATCCTTCTATATATTGCTTGGCTTTCTCATAATGGCCTTGTTTGAATAGTGCAATACTCTTTATCAGATAGGATTGAACATAATACACAACAAGAGGGCGTTCTGTTTTCAGTGGTTCTGATACACTTTTGTCCTTTTTCATTAGCAGCTCTTCCTGATATCTGATCGTAGCGAGTATTCTTAATTCATCAGCAAATTGCTCAGTTAGGTTCCATTTACCAAGAGAAAGACAAACATTCGCTAACTGCAATAAGGCATCCAATTGAAAAGCCTCAGGAAGTTTTTACGGAAGTCTTCAAAACGAATCACTGCTTTATAATTTTCTTCGGCATTAGCTCCAATAGTCGCCCTGAAAATTCGATAATGACTGATGGCCAGCCGATCCGAGTCATTATGAAGAAAAAAGCATTTCAGTGTACTTAGGATGTTCCACAGACATATGGATCGCATTCATAATCAAGTCGGTTTTCCCCAGCTCGGCACAGCGAATTAAAAAGGATTTCATTCTGGGATTGGAAACTTTGTTGTTATGGGAAACCTCAGCAAGGTAATATTCATAGTAATGTCCTTCGGGTAAGCCTAAGGCTTCTGTTAACGTATCTAAATTGTTTCATGGTGATAGGCCGCAGTTTTCCCTTATGCTGCAGGCTGGCACTCAGGTTACCGATAGATAGTCCGCCGTATTCTGCAAGACTTGATAACGTACATCCAGTTTCTGCTATGGCTTTTTCAAGTTCAACTCGCAAAGCAATCCGGTTATCCAATTTTTCAACTTCCCTAAAGTTGTATTTAGATGGAGTATATTTACTTCCCTTGTAGAAAATGTAATCTGATTCCTATATAAGGGTCAATTAATACCAGGGAGGTAGTTAAAATGAAAAAAGCCAAGTATTTTTTGGTGTTGCGAGTTTGATTATGTTTTTTTCGTCTATAGGTTCCCCTATTGTTCTAGGGGCAACAGAAATGGATTACGAGCAACGACTAAAGCAAATGGAGGAAGCATTTGAATTCATTGGTGAACATGCAGTATTAACAGATGAATATGGCAACATAATTGGGTTCGATTTCGACAAAATAAGAGAACGGTATGCCGAAGATGAAGGACTAAACTTATTGGAAAAAGAAATAAATGAGGCAAGGGAGTCTCATAGTGGTGCATGGTTCGAGTGTATGAAGTCTGCTTTAATGGATACTTTGGGGTCAGTACATTCCAAGCCATGATAGATGCTGGAATATTGACTTATATAAAACAAAAGTTATGGAAGGAGGCTGCAAAAATTGCGGTTAAATTTTTTGTTAAGCTCAGTATCGGAGGTATAGTAGCAACTTTGATATATTATAGCGGTAAGTGTGCGATATGGGGAATAAAGGGGGAAAATAAAATTGAAGATAGAGACTACGCGTATAGTTAAATTGATGTTCTTCGTTGTAGGCCCAGTGGCGTATGTTTTGAGTTTTATCTTATACCACCTTATTTTCAACCGACCCACCAACTGGATTGAAGTCCTTGCTGTAACAGCTATCTTTTATGTTTGTATGATTGTTGTTTACTTTATAACAAGAAAAAAAATCGTAAATGATTTAGAGAAATTAAAGAAATAGCATCACTTTGGTTAATCCAGATCTATATCAAAAAAATAGGGCCTTGAGGTGCTTCCTTAAAGGCCCTTTCTGCGGTGTTGCTTCCACACATGCATATTGTACCAATTATTTAATTTGGTGTCCATAAAAGACACCCGCGGTTCAATTGTTATTGTTCTTTCTTTACTGCACTCTTACCGGTACTATATAGGCCGCATGAAGTAAGACCGGAGATAATACCGAAAATAACGCTTGTCTTTAAATCACCTGGAAAGTAAACAACGCCCGCCACGATACCTAGGATAACGGATAAAACCGGGGCTAGACGAACCGGCAGTCCGATCCCTTTCGCCATTTCAACAAGACCGACTATCACAGCAACAATGATAACATCTGTGATTTCTATATTCATATTTATGCCTCCCTTTCATTTTCTGTTTACGCATCTTTCAGTTCATAGTACCAACCGTGTCCTTGGAGCCATTTCTCCGTACGAGCCAAATTTTCATTACTTAACGCTCCTGTAATAGCATAAGGAGTGCCCTCATTCAGAAACTGAATCTGTGCCCAAAACCTTTTTTCCAGGAACATTTCAGAATCTCGTTAATAGCCGCCAGACTCATTCCACCTGTAACGATTTTCTTTTTTCCGGCGGAACCTGGCACCTCTGTGCCGGTTACAGCCCTGACAATTGCAGAGATGACTTTTTGTTTATTGTTCAAAAGTTTTCGCATGTCGTCATCATTCGTAATGAAAGCCAACTCTATTAAGATTGCCGGGGCATTAGTGGAAATTAGCACCCGAAGTTCTTTCCGTCACTTGTTTAAAGGCCTCAATCAGCAGAGCTGCAAATTCCCTGGCCACTTCATGTTCCTTATAACCGCATCCAGACGCACCTGGTACAATTACGTTATGCCCTGCATGGACTGTTATCAATTCATAACTCATGTTACTCTCTCCCTTTTTTAACAATTTGTTTGATTTCAGCTATATCACTTGAAAGAAATCTAAAAGATTTTGCTTGTTCCTTGATTACTTCCTGGTTCTCACTAATGGTCTTTTGATATTCCTTCTCCCGCAATTCATTTTTCTTCATCGTGGCAAAAAGCAGCCAGATCAACAGAGAACCGAATATCCCCGTATTTAGCACTGTATCAAAAAATTGTTCTTCCATTCATGGTTCCCCCTGCTAATCTTCTTTTCAATTACACTTAAAAATATATCTTTAAAAATGTCTAAAAAACATACATATTTTCACCTATCGATGAAATATGTAACCCCTTCCCCCTTCTATCTTTAAGCATAAAAAATACGCCTTAGGCGTCGCCGTCTTTATCCATATTGTCTTGTTTCATACTCGTAACCGTTACATGGTCCGATCATTACCAGAGCATTTGTAAAATCCATTATCTAAATGCAAAAATAACCTGCCGTAAAGACAGGCTATTACATCCTCTTAAAATTCCTTTTTCATCATTGTCATCCCTCATAATATCTAAAAATGGGAACCCAGCGTGTTTAGAAATCCAAAGTTCTCTTTACTATAGTGAGGGATAGTTCTCAACTAGATTTTTTATAAATTCACATGTTTTTGGTGCTTCCCTTTGTATTTGTTCTCGTTGTTGGAGGTTTGGTGAGTATAAGTAACCAAACACTCCCCCAAAAAATTCCACTGAATCTTCCTTAATATATTCTTCAATAGTAATATTATCCTTTTTTTCTTCATATATTTCGTTAAACTCTTTTTCGAGAGATATATTATCAAAAAGTAAATCATCTACTGTATGTCCGAATTCATGGAATAACGTATTTATAACTTCATCCTTTTTTAGTATATGGCCTTCATGATTAATTTGAATGATGAGATTCTTCTTTGCGGGATTATAAAAGCCTAAATCATCAGGGTTTCCATCATAAAAAACCAAACTATTATCTGTAAATATAAACGCTGCGTCTTGATTCATTTTCTCTATACTACCTACTAAAATATTTCTAGGTATATGACTAATGAACTGTTCAAGAAGTGTTTCAGTTCTATGAACCATAACTGATGCAGAAAAACCATCTATATTGAGCTCTATCGCATTCTGTTCGATCCCTAATTCACTAGTAAATCTATCATTTAAATTTGTTTGAACTGCTTTAATTCTATCCGCTACTTTCCCCTTTGATGTCAATTCTCCTTTTACTTTGATAACTTGTCTTCCTTTTTCAGCAATGATTTTCATAGATTTTACTTCAAATCCCTGATTTCGGCCAATAAAAATTTGATCCTCTTCTAAGTATCCCATACTTTCTCCTTTTGGTACTTTTAAGTGCAGTAGCACAGGGTATGATTGATCTCCAGAATGTGGAGTTAAATTTGAATGCATAAAATCATGAATAACTCCGTATTGAAAATTATTTTCAAATTGACTGTATTGTTCTCTATTTATAGTATTTTTTCCTTTTTCATAGAATGAATTTGGTACGTCCCCCAGCTCTTTACTTACTAAATTCCTATAAACATATATTGAATCATCTAGTTTAGCCTCTCTAACTTCTAAAGACTTATCAAGCCTATCTACATTTTTCCGAACAGATGAAATTTTTATATAGCGACCACGGTTTTTTTCTAAAGTATCATTTACTCTTTGAAAACTAACAGAATCTTCAAGAAGCCTTTTTTCCTCGAGACCTAATGATTTCTTCCATTTTTCCGATTTTTCTTTAGCCCAATTTTTTGCTTTCTCTCGATCTTTTTTAAAATCTTCTAGCCTTAACATTTCATTCCTCCCAAGGTTCCTTCCGGTTTTGCTTTCTGAAGATGACCCTTATCAATAAAGACCTTGCCAATTTTTTATATTTGAAATAGGAAGGACAAACCATGCTTAGGCAAGGCTTGTCCTGAAATCATTAAAACCTATTCTTGGACCTTCTGGGGAAACCGGAAGTATTGTGATGGTTTGTTTTCATCTAGTGTCGCAATTCGAATTCGTTTTCCATCTTTTACTTTTCCATCATTATCAGTGTCATACTCTAATACTTTGCTTCTATCCAAATAATTTATAATTTGATAGCCCATTTGTTTTGGGTTAGTAGATTTTTTCAAATACCAGGTCTCAATCTTGCCACTCTCAAAAGTTATTTTTGATTTTAATTTATCCCATGTTAAGACCAGTTCCTTCTTCGTATCAATAATAACAAACGAATTATCTGTTTTATCAAAGGCAAACTTGAAATATTTATTTTCGTTCGTATTTTTTTTCATAACAGCCTCACCATTTACATTGGCAATAACCATTTTTTCGTCAGATACTGGATTCACATAATATCTGGCCGAAAGATCAATCTGTTGAGCATAGTTTTTATTTTCTTTCCTTAATTCATCCATACCCTTTCCTATTTTTATAACAGAAAAATTATCAATGTACACTGGGCTTTGGGTGTGATTCTTAATAAGAATTTCTAAATGTTCCTCCATGCCGCCAAATGTTTTAAGTACCATTTTCTCATATTTATAGTCTTTATCCACTATAAAGTTTCCGATTTCTTTAATTCCTGTTACTCCATTAACCTCGACTGTAACATTCTTCTTCCCTGTCTGACTTCCTTTAACGGCCATTATAATTAAATATATAGCATTACGCTCAAGATTAAAGTCACTATATACCCCTACTTCTTTTTTGGGTATCTTATAACATTGACCTTTATACAAAGCATTCTCTTTATCATAGTCCCCTCCGTCCCATTGGCCGGATTTTTCCGTGAAGTCGTCATACAGTACGGGAACATTGATTTGTATATTCATTCCGGGCCGGATGGTCATATCATAAATGGTTTTCCCGTCCGGATTTTTTTTGGTATTTTGTAAATGCCACTTTTGATTCTCACTTCCACCGTTATCCTTATGGGCTTTTAATTGGTTACTATTGGTAGTGTTACTGTCCGGTAAATCAAGAACCATCTTTGGATTTTTATAGTTCCTGAGTGTAAAGTAACCGTCCGACGTTCTTTCTACACGCCAATATTGGCTATCATAATCTCCAGCGTAACCAAATATTTTATCTGAATCCTTGCTATCCCAAGTAAGGGCTAGTTTAGGATTAGATACACTTGTTATTTTGTAGGCTTGTTTATCACGATTAAAGGTAAATCTCCATTTTTGATTATTTCCTTCATGGTTACCATAGATGACAACTTTATTATCAGCTAAGTCCGCTACTTTATTTTCACCTATACTGCTTACGATCTGGTATTCGCCAATTGTTTTATTAAGTTCTTCCCTTATCTTTTTATCTGTTTTTGTATCATATACAAGATGAACCAGATCAGGACTTATAATATGTTTGGTGCCTGTTTCTTCATTTATGAAATAAAAATTTTTGTTCTCTTCATCTAAGTACATCCCTATCGATTTTTCCAAGGCTTCTCCCAGTGTCAATTCCGGAGTTCGATCATTGGGATTCAGAGGGTCTTTTGCCGCAATACGCCGTTCCATGAACCGGTTACCCCCCATATTAATCAGGATACCAGCCGTCACACTTTCTATTTGCGGCATATAATGAGCCCACTCATTTTCCTCCAGTACTACTTGACCGCCAGCGGGAGATCTTTTTGCAAATGCTCCCTGAAATTGAGTAGTTTCTAACTTCAATTTTTCTCCCGATTCCAATCTATCTAATTGATTGATATTAAGAGCAATGGGGGCCGAGCTAAACTGATCTAATGTATTTAAAGCCACCCCATGTAAATGTTGTTTAGGATACGTCTGCCCGGGAGCTAAACTAAGCGATCTTTGATTAAGTTGTCCGGTGACGGTAGTAACGGTTTGTCTTCCTAACACTAAATTCGTGGTCGGAACCAGGTTATATACAGGGGCTGTTCCCGTATTATAATAGCGTACATTGGCATTCATATAAGCAGATTGTCCGGTATTTAATTCTAATTGATGCTGCCAATCTTGCCCTGAAGTATTGGAAGAATCAACGGTATGCGTTGATGAATGGGAATAATGGCCGGTAACGGATGCTGAAAATCCCTCAAAGAGAGAGAATCCCACACTTGCGTCGATCCCTTCCGTATTAGAGTCACTAACACTAGAAGAAGTGGACCGGCTAACGGTCTTTCCCTCTGTCGAGCTAATATTTTTATTATTTGAAAGAACCAGTTCTTCCATGCCAACTGTAATACTGGGATATGCCGCAACAAGAGGGTCCCGGGCTGCTTTGTGAATTGTACGGTCAAACGCGCCGCTTGCTTTTTCCAAATCTGAATAGGGGTCTCCAGCCGTATGAGATTCATTCGGATTTGAAACAAATTTTTTAAATCCTTGCTTAATTAATTCTTTTTCTTCTTCTGACCCCTTTTTAGGCCAAGGAAGAACCAAATGGTTTTTTATATAATATCCGTTCACTTCCCAATCATCATAAATACCATCATCATCGGTATCTAACATAGGCTGTTTATTTTCTTCCGTTTTAGAATCAGTGCCCATTGGAAGATTTTCAAAAGAAATGATTTTAGGAATAGAAAAAGTTTCGACTTCAATCTCTTTTGTTTCTTGTTGATTCAAGGTATAGTCTACGTCTAATTGAAGCAGTTCTTCTTGTTCTGCCATTGGATTTCCAAAGTAAGCTACCACGAATGGATAACTTTTTCCTGCTTCTAACTGCATTTCTTGATCCTTAGCATTTTCACCGTCAATGAGAATATGGGCAAAACAATTAGGATTTATGGTGAATGTATAGGCACCGCTTTTCCTTGGTTTAAAATTGGCTAACCACCGAACAGATTTTATGTTCTTTCTAACATTCATGTCATCTAAAGTTTTGTTATCTAATTTAAATCCATTCATGCCCCGAGCCACAACAAAGGCCGGTTCGTTAAAATTCTCTCCGTAGAAGAATTGACCTACAGCTTTTAGCATTTTCTCTTCTGTTTGTATCATGGGGATTTCTCCTTTTCTTTATATAAAGTAAGTAAATCTCTTTCATTCCGATCAAATGTTGTGATGTTTACCTATTTAATTCTTTCTAATTTAAAAGAATCAATATATCCCCCTTTATCATAGTAATTGGCGAAAAATTCAAATGTCAGATTTTCTTCACCCTCTCCGATAGTAAATTCCTTACTCACTTCTTTAAATCCCTTATTTACGGGCGGTAAATACTGCGAGCTTGAAGAAAAGATTTCTCTCTTTTTCGAGGGACTGTTATCTTCAGGTATCAATGATAATGCAATTTTATCTCTTGTACTTAAAATATCTGGCTTGACAAGAGCCGTAAATTTGTACGAGGCTCCTTTTTCTAAGCTATACTCTTTATGGGCCTTAATTGAATCATTAGAATAAATGGCGTGGTCGTCTGTTAGACTATTAGCAGGGTTTCTAACAATCTCCCATTGATTTGCAGAAGTAAACTTCCAATCCCTAAGGTCACCATTTTTCCAAGTACTTTTATCCACAACGTTGAATGTTACATCAAAAGTACGGTTATGGTCGTTGTCATTTCTATCTTCTTCCCCGTATTCATCCCATACATGGATTGTAGTAGTCTGCTTACCTATATGGGTAAAATCTGGTTTCTTTATAAATTCCGATTTTACTTCCCCAGCACTATTTTTTACATTATAAAAATCCTCAGGTTTCACATTTGAATTGAGATTCACTTCGTGTACGTTTGTTTTAGAATCAATCTGCAATTTTGGTGCCTCTTCAAAATTTGTAAACCTCAGGCTTTGAGAATCGGAGGTCGTTCCTATTCGATCATTTACTCGATACCAAGCCCCATACCATTCCCATGTTGCAAACGCATAGTCAACTTCCATTTCCAATTTTAGATTTCCTGTGGATTTACTATTTTGAATTCTTTCTATAGTAAATTCCTCCTTAGAAGTATTATATGATACATGAATAGTAGGATCGCCTGTTGCTGTAACTTTTTTAGCAATGGTTTTCCCAGTAAATGCAATGTTATCATCGTAGGCCCTGAGGTCTTCTCCATACACCTTACCATCTACTTTTACTGTTAATTTACTGCCTTTTAAGTAGCCTAATTTCCTACCAGCTTTATTTATTTCATTTATAAAACTATTTATTAAATATCTGGCATGTTTTTCTGCCATTTTTCTTGCCTCTGCATCAGTAGTTTCAGCTGCAATAAACGTTGCCGCTTTTGTACCTTTTTGTGTAGCTGCAAGTGATGTAATAGGTACTAAACTTGCTAAAATTAAAGATAATGCTGTTGTTAGTACTAGTATTTTCTTTTTCATTTAATTCCCTCCTCATTATTTTGTACATATTCTTCTTGTTATGAGGCCCTTCTTTTCGACCGCTCTGCCGACTCATCTATCAACATTTTAGTGAAACAGAAATTTTTAAACTTTGTTCTTTTTACAGTCCCTCCCCTAGACAAAGTATATTTCTATTTCTTTTTAAAAAAAGATACATTTTTTCACCCATAGATGAAAATAATATAATGAGCCTTGTCGGTTGGAAAATTAATATCAAAAAGGAGTGAGCCTGATTGAAGGCCCAAATTTTCTGTGCTAATCAATCTGTAGTTATATTTCTCCAATAATCATCATTCATTTTGTAGCTGAGATAGGAAGTAACCAGAGAGATGATATCCAAAAAGCAGTTGAGCAAGAGATAATAAAAATCGCCCCAAATTAAATCTGTATATCCTAAAAATACAACTGCAATTAGATTGCCCACCTACATATTCCTTTAATACAACTGCAGCATTATTGGCAAGCGATTTTTACGTTTCCCCTATATATCCTGATTCATATTCAGAGAAGCAACGTCAGTTTTCTGAGCACACTTTCCCCGACGTTCTTGCAGATTTCGGTAACGGTGTGAAAGAACACGTTGTTAATCACATCGGATTTCAGCCATTTCCAGAGCCCTTCGACGATGTTGAGTTGCGGACTGTAAGGCGCCAGAAAAACCAGCTCAACTTCCGCGGAATATGATTGAAGTCACTCAAACCCAAAATTTCAAATTTAAGATGAATATTTCCATTTAGAACTCCTCATAATTAGAATACACTCTCTTAATAAGGTGGTGATTTCTATTTTCGATTGGCTCAAGGGGAAGAAGGCGTACGAACCGCAAAGACAGCAGGAGTTCAAAATCACCCCTTCAATCACTTCAAACACAAAGCATTTGTCTGAACTTTTCGAAGGCATCCCGGAATTTGTCTGTAAAGAACTCGTGCTCAAAAACAAAAATAAAGCCGCAATTGCTTATATCGACGGGTTGATCGATAAAGTTATTATCAACCGGGACATTATACGCCCCCTTCTATATGAAGAGTGGGATGACCAGCATTTGTTCGAATCTGCCGTTTCCATGGGGACTGTGAAAAAAAACAGAAACTGGAGGGAGATAGAACAGGCTATTCTTTCCGGGAAGACTGTATTATTTGTAGATGGAATCTCCTATGTATTAGTGTTGGAGACGCAAGGCTGGCCTCAAAGGTCGGTACAGGAGCCGAAGGTTGAAACTGGTGTTAAAAGTGCCCACCAGGGCTTTACGGAAACAGCCAATCAAAACATTGCCATGATCCGCAGGTACGTTCCCAGTACAGAATTAAAAGTTAAAACTTGCACTGTTGGAAAACGGGGCAAAGTGAATGTCTCTATCCTTTACATAGCTGACGTAGTAAATAAGAATGCTCTTCAGGAAGTAGAAAAAAGAGTTAAAAAAATTGATGTTGATACAATCTTAAATACCGGCGAGTTAGAACAATTTATCGAGGATGATCCATATACACCGTTTCCCCAGTTAGCTATGACCGAACGGCCCGATACAGCTGCTTCCCATTTGCTTCAGGGAAGAGTCGCCATCGTTGTCGACCGCTCGCCGGGTGTATTGGTTGGCCCCATGACCTTTACTTCTTTTTTCCAGGCTATTGATGATTACAGCATACGCTGGCTTGTCTCTTCTTTCGTTCGTGTGCTCCGGTTTCTAGGCGCTATTATTGCTATATTTGCCCCGGCTTTATATATCGCTCTGATTTCTTTTCATTATGAAGTGATTCCACTCCGGTTGCTTCTGTCCATAGCGGAATCCAGGGAACGGATTCCCCTGCCTCCTTTGATTGAGGCTCTGATTATGGAGCTTGTTCTTGAAATGCTCCGTGAAGCCGCAATCCGGCTACCTGCTCCAATAGGGCAGACGATAGGCGTTGTCGGTGGTATTGTCATCGGTCAGGCAGCGGTGCAAGCCGGAATAGTCAGTAACATTATGGTGATCGTCGTTGCAATGACGGCTATATCTTCTTTTATTTTGCCTAATATAGAACTTGGCGCGGGAATTCGGCTTATTCGTTTTCCTGTAATGATGTTGGCTTCTGTCCTGGGTATGGTTGGCATTGTTGCAGGTATCATGACCCTTGTAATCCACCTGTTGGCTTTAGAGTCTTTGGGAATGCCTTACAGTGCCCCTGTTTCACCGTTATGGCTACGTGACATGAAGGATACTTTTGTCCGTTTGCCTGTATGGATGCAAAAAGAACGGCCGCAATCTGTCGGGCCTCAACAATTGAAAAAACAGGATATGAAAACCCAAAGAGAGGGAGGCAAATGAACATTCCAAATAATAAATTAAAGTTGTCTTTGATGCAATTCATCTTACTGATACATGGTTGTGAAACTGGTTTAGCTGTCCTTACCCTTCCTAAGCAACTTGCTCAATATGCCGGGACAGACGGCTGGATTTCCTTGATTTTAGGCTGGATTATTGTGACCATTATAAGTATATGCATTGTCAGGATTATGGCACAGCATCCCGGCGAGCATTTCAAGGACATTTTGATCCGGTATCTGGGAAAATGGGCCGGAACAATTTTTTTTATTCTATGGATAATATATATTGTGTTAAGTGCACTTGCAACTCTGCTTGTTGCAGTAAATATTATCCAGATATGGGTTTTGCCGAGAACACCTCTCTTTCTTATTCTCACCCTTTTGATGTTCAATACCTTTCTGCTTCTTCGTGGAGGTATCCGCTTGCTGGGGCGTTATGCCGTATTCGTCTTTTTCTTCACTCTTTTAATGCCCATATTACTGTTAATTCCCTTAAAAGATAGCAATGTTTTGTACCTGCTTCCCGTCTTTAAGGAAGGGTGGCGGCCCATAATGATCGCTTTAAAAACAAGCGTTTTCGCTTTTCTCGGGTTTGAAATCACGTTTCTTGCCTACCCTTATTTAAAAAATAAAAAAGACGCGGTTAAGGGGATTATAGCGGCCAATACGATAACATTCATCTTTTATTTGCTGATCACGTTAAGTTCGTTTATTTGTTTCAGTCCTGACGAAATTAAAGATTACTTATGGCCGACCCTGATGTTGGTGAAGCCCATTCAATTCTCGTTTCTTGAGCGGATGGAAATTTTATTTTTATCTTTTTATCTTTTTGTATTTTCAACAACATTTATCCCGTATACCTACTTTTTCACGGATGGTATTACCAAACTCGTTAACAAAGAAAAGTGGAAGGTTCCCTTTTTAATTCTCCCGCTTATTGTCGTACTCTCTTTGTTTTTCCACCTGGCTTTTAAGCAGGTAGAAGATTTTGAGCATTTCTATAATTTGTTAAGCTTTTATTTCGCTTTTGCATTTCCGGTCCTTTTCATCATTTACATCTCCGTCTATAAACGATTTAAAAAAAGAGGAAACCAAACGTGAGACGAAGAATTCGAATGGCCCTTCTTTTGTTAAGCATACTCGCCTTAGCCGGATGCGGAGACCGGATAGATGTGGAAGATGCTACTCTCGCCCTCGTGTATGGAATGGAATTAGAAGATGATCACCTGAACATCTATGAAATGAATCCGGTATTTAACAAAAATGCCGAAAAAAAATATGAAGTTTATAAGGTAAGTACCGATACAACGCGGCATGCCAGACCTATCTTTAACAGCAAGATGAACGGACAGCTAGTCACGGGGAAATTACAGCTGCTGGGGGAGAATCCCAAAGTGGGGAAACCCTTTAGGAGTGGACCTAGTAATTCAGCGGCCATACGAACCAGTCATTTGGCTGGTTTTTTATGTTTCTTAACACAAACGGTCTGGTTGCAAAAATTAGCCCGTAATTGTAGAATGGTTGCCAAGCATAATGAGGTGCTTGTAGCGGCAGAAAAGGTATCTTATTCAACAAAAAGGATATTATATTGAGAGAGAGTGGGCCTGTTATTCAGGTTCACTCTTTTTTGTTTTCAATACATTTTTTTCATCAATGGGTGAAAAACTCTATGCTTTTTTAGACATTTTTAAAGTTATATTTTAAGTGTGATTGAAAGGAAGACTAGCAGGGGAAACCATGAATGGAAGAACAATTTTTAATACAGCACTAAATACGGGGATATTCGGTTCTCTGTTTATCAAGTGATATTGCGGAGATCAAAGAGATTTTAAAAGGAAACATGAAGAGGAGGTGTTGAATGATGGAAATCAGAGAAATGTTAGTAGACCCAAGTAAATATGGCATTAAATGTCCGAATAAAATGGCACCGAAATATATCACCTATCATAATACGGCTAATGATGCTCTTGCAGAAAATGAGATTCGCTATATGATTGGAAACAATAACGAGGTTTCGTTCCACGTTGCTGTGGACGATAAAGAAGCTGTTCAGGGCATTCCTTTTGATCGTAATGCCTGGCATTGTGGAGACGGGAACGGGACAGGAAACCGTCAGTCCATCGGGGTAGAAATTTGTTACTCTAAATCGGGCGGCAGCCGCTATTACAAAGCAGAAGACAATGCGGCGGTTGTCATTGCCCAGCTCATGAAACAGTTCTGCATTCCAATAGAGAACGTGGTACCACATCAACACTGGAGTGGTAAATACTGTCCGCACAGAATGTTAGATGAAGGAAGAGTGCCAAGCTTTATAGAGCGAATTAAACAAGCATATGAAGGAGAGGAAGACATGAATAGAACATTACAACTGGAAGATTGGCAGTGGAAACAGCTCTATGACAATATGGGGAAAGCCTGGAATGCCGGGAAATTTACTGATTGGTGTTGGATGGTCAAGATTGAAAACCGTTGTCTTACCGTTGATGAGCTGGTGTGGCTAAATAACCACATTTTGGCGAGCAGCCTGTAGAATAGAAAATAGGCCGTCACGGCAACGCTTATACGTCCAATCCCAGACGCTAAGCGGAAAACCGTGGAGGCCTATTTCCAACTGTGCAGAAGAGAAGCACCACCCCATGAAAAGGGGAAGTTTAGCTTCATGCTGGCTATATAGTACTGGTAAGAGTGTGACTTATATGATATTCATAATGTAAAAGAAAAAATAATTTTTACTGCTCTTATATATTTTTGAGGTTTTGTTTGAGTCCTTGCTATTCAATTGGCATCCATAAAGATAATGCGTATATCCAATTAGGATCACCTTTCCCTTGATAGCCTTGAACACATTCATAAATTATCCCTTTATGTTGTACCCTATTTCCTTTTTGATAGGCAGCACTTGGGTTCCATTGTTCATACTTAGATGAACTCTCTTGTTTTGTTTCTACCTTGATTTCATTAGTAGGATCCGAAACATTCCCTTTCATATCAACCGCTTTGATTGTATATCGATATTCGGTATTGGCCTGTACATCTGTATCTGTATATTCGGTAGAAGAGGTCACTCCTACTTTAGTACCGTTACGATAGATCTCGTACCCTTTTATACCAGCATTACTCTCAGAAGAATTCCACTTTAAAGTGACACTATTAGCTTTGATATCTGTTGCTTGTAGACCTATAGGAGTCGGAACAACCGAATCAATTAGATCAATTGGTTCAACATCCCCATTCATATCATCCATATATTGCCATATTTTCTTTTCCAAGTGCGGCAGGGAAGCCAGTTGCTGCTTTGTTTCTTGGGTCACCATTAATCCCCATTTTTCAAAAAACGGCGTTAAATTCCTATTGGCCGTTCGGGAAGCCAGACGGATAAATCGTTGTTGTTTCACGGCATCAGAGCCAGACCACTCATTCAATTCCCGGTACGCTTTATGTAAAGAGGGATAGAAATCCTTACCATAGGCCAAATCTAATTGACAAAACATAGCAAGCTTAACAAACAAATCATTAATTTTATTATAATCTTTATTTGTTTGTTCTAAATAGGCAAAGACTTTATTGTATGTCTTATCTTCTTCAAGTCGGCTATGGTTTCCAAAATAACGTTGAACTGACATTGAATAAATGTTATTTGTTACCTCTCCTAAACCGGACCAATTCAGAATGTTCATTTGATGGGTATGACCGACTTCATGCCAAGGTCCCCAGCCATCTCTTTTAAAGATATCTGGATTGAGAATGTATTTCATTGCGTTGCTTACGTATCCTGTATGTTGGAGCCAAGCATACATCCATCCCCCAGAGTCTTTTTCACGCATATGATGTTTCATTGGCGCTGGCTGATGAACGTCTTTAGAACTATCAAGTCCGGCAACGCGATTCTCTTCTTCGATGGCTTCGTCATGGGCTTTCATTAGTTCATTTGGAGAATGAACGAGTGACATGCTTTTGTTTCCGCCTGTTATAATCACGTGTTTACTAACCAGTTCAAATCCTGGAGCATTTGGATTAGAGAGTTTCATCTTCTCCCAGTCGGCATCTGTATGTTTACCTAAAATAAATCGGGGTAATTCTTGTCCACCCGAAATCGTTACAGTTGCAGGTTTTTGTGTTGGTCCTGATTCGTTTATCAGATGAATAATGCCTGCTCCTTCTCTGATGAAATTCCACCCTTTTTGAAGTGGGATTCCACTATCTCTTCCTACATCCGTATGACTTTTAAGGACAGTCGGCGATATGACATATTGCGGCATAACGGACTGATCTGTATTTGGGTCGACATAAATCTCAATCACATCATTACTATTTTTGTAGACACCCGTCGATTGTCGATTACTCGGTCCAAAGGTTACTTTAAGTCGATTACGGATATCGTAAATTGAACCTGTTTGTTCCAGCTTCATCGTCATCTCTTGTTTTGAAGCAACTGTTTTACCTTCGATTGGTTCATTTTGGGCATATACCGGAACGGTTGCCACTGTACTCCCCAGCATAAGAGCCGATAAGGCAAGCGGAACAATTATTTTTGTTGTTTTCTTCATTATTCTTCCTCCAATTTAACATTGTGAAAAAATGAACATAAAAGTGGACAACAAATGAACCTTTACAAAAAATTTAAAATTAGAGCATAAAATCGACCCCCTTTGATATTTTTAATATAACATTATTTATAATTAAGCATAGATAAATATATTGCAATATTGTGAAATTATATTAGTAAATGGAAATCATTAGAGGCTCTTTTGCATACACAGGAGAAGAGGTGAATTAATATAACAAAAAATGCTCCCAAACTTGCAGGGAGCCTACATAAAAATATATCGGGAAGCTATCGTCCCTCAACGTTACGCTAATAACGTAAGAATAGCATACCTAACGCTTCCTCACAAGCCCATGCAGCCTATTTCTAAAACATGCTCTACAAGTCCAAGCATGTTCTAATCTCTTTCATACAATATATTGAATCTAAAAGAAGGGAGAGCTTTGTATGAGTTATTCATGTGGAGGATACGGAGGATTCACAAGTACATCAGCCATTCTAGTCCTATTCATTTTATTGGTTATTGTTTCTCGATCCTTTTTGTATTAAACAAGTGTGGGAGAAATAGGATAACCTGTCTTAGCGGCAGGTTATTTTTATGCAAAATAAAAAGCCCCGAAGGGCTTACTTAAACAATTTCTTTTATACCGGCTCTATGTATAACCTGGCGTTTGATGCTTGGCTTACGTATGCCGAATTTCATATGATGGCCGTTCCTTTCTATATAAGTTGAACTAAAGAAATCAGGATCAAAACCTGATACAGAGACGATCAATAATTGAATCGGGGCTTTTCATTATTTCGTCCATAAACTGTCCGACGTTCTTGCAGATTTCGGTAACGGTGTGAAAGAACACGTTGTTAATCACATCGGATTTCAGCCATTTCCAGAGCCCTTCGACGATGTTGAGTTGCGGACTGTAAGGCGGCAGAAAAACCAGCTCAAGTCTTCCGTTCATCTCCAAAAGAACTGCCTATACATTTCTCAATTTGAATTTTTGATTTTCACCATTATTTTGTTTATACACAATAATCTTTGTCTGGAATTTGAGATAGCATTCCATGCTAATACTAAGTTTTCATCGTACAAATTTCTAAATTGGTATGCTTCTTTCGTTTTATCATAAATTGCTCTCCATTTTTGGTTTGAACCTCCATGATATTTCCACAAATGAACATTTCCATATTGTTGTAAAGACATATCAACGACGCTTGTATCATTTAATGCTGTTACAATTTGCAATATTGAGTTTGCTGGGGTAAATCCTAATTTATTTAAAATCGCTTTTAATCAGGCATAACCTACAAGCATAATGCCCTCCCCATTTCCACCAGGTATATCCCATGAATACTGGGGGCGTCAATACCAAGAGGAGCGGAATACAAGTACCCTTGTTTTTTAAATAGAGGATTCCGATTAGGTTGCGCGAATAGCGTTGGATCTTCCATTTCGGCAACTGAATCTGGTACGTCGAATTCAATAGCGTCCGGTTCAATATAAGCCGTTTCAACAAGGGAGATTGTTTGAGCCTGTCCACAATAGATTGAGGATCACCTTGTTCTTTAGAAACTTCTACCGAATAATAACGGAATAAACTCAAATGTTCGGGCAGGTTATAGGTTTTAAAATCTTGAATCATATCTTCCTGTGATACTGTAAAAATGAGACGATTAAATTCCAATCCAGAAAAGGAACTAAAAAAATTATCATGGTCTTGGTGAACTGTGACCCGTAAGATGGACACTTTGAAAAAAAGTGACCCTCTTGGGGGTCACAGTTCATTCCTTAAAGGCCCTTTTAAATATCTTCATGTTGTAGTTTTTTTATAGATACTGATTATAGTTATAAAAAAGCTCATTCCTTATAAAATAAATTATCCACAAATTCATCAATATTAGCCGCCAGGAAGTATACGTTGTTCATATCATCTGGGTTTTCAGATTCTTGCTCATGATCCCAAAAATATATTGCTTCATAATATGGCTCTTTTGTTCCTAAGCAAATGACGTTGCCCCCGAGTCATCCTCCTATTGGTATAAAACCTTCAGGTAGTCAATATTCATATATATCAATAAGTATTTTTTCAACCCGTAATCTTAGATTTGGGGGCTTTTTCGTATTCCTGAATCAACTATAAAACTTTCTCATTGCCTGTATTTCCACAGTAACTGTGGGAGTGGGGAGTCATCCCGTTTACTGTTGTATATCCTTCAAACCTGTGAAAGTGTCCTCCTTCCGGCAATGGAATTGCGGGCCCTGTGGTTCCTCTGATCGTATGAGAATGACCATCATTAAATGATGTTTCCGCGTAATAATTGTGAACATGTTCAATTCTACTTGGGGCTGGTTCCGTTACGCCAGCGTAATGGTGATAATGGCCCACATCAAAAGATGTGTTTCCTGCAAAAGCATGAACATGGGTATAAACAGGTCTTCCGTCCCAGGAAGTAATATAAAGCTCATGAGAATGTTCGGAATCGGAATCATCAGAACATACAACGAATCCGGTTATCGATATTTCCAATATAAGCACACTTCCCTTCATTCTACATTATTTGTTCTACATTATATGGGGGAAGGGACTAAAAGTTTCAGGATTTATGAATTTTTGATGGGCCTAAAGGATACCAGATTTGTTTTAATTTTTGGCGAATTAATGAGTGAACACATTTCCCAAAGTGTCCAAGCATGTAGTTCATTCCCACCATAGAATAAATTAGTTTTCTGAGAAAGGAGGCTTTTCAATGGGATATACGGCTGGCTCATATGGAGGAGGAAATGGATACGGAGGATTGATTACTAGTACAGCTACAATTCTTGTTTTGTTTATCCTTTTGGTCATTGTATCTCGCAGTGTATTGGGCTATTAATTTCGGACGATGGGGACGTTTGGGAAAACGGCCCCATTTCTTCTATCGACTTATTTTTTTGAAAGGCATAGGTGTTCTTGCTAAAGGTTGGTGTTCTGATAGTAAATATCGGTACAGTCCTGCTCCTTCTTATTCTATTCATCCTTTTGGTTATCGTACTTAGTACAATGCAAAATAATTTTCTAGATAAGCCCTTATTTAGGAAAGTACAGTAAACTGGGGTGATATAGGGGTGGCGATTAGTAAAAAACAAGTAAAGTCTCTCGTTGAAAAGTATGTATATGTCATGATACGCCAAAGGGAAATTTTGGAAGGTATTTTGCATAGGGCGGAAGATAAAATCTATCTTAACCCAAATAACCTTAGCCCAAATGATAAACAAATAGGTACACGTGCGTTTACTCCATTCTTCAACCCATACGTATTTGCTCGCCATTGCGGAAATCCCGTTCTTCTTCGGCAGCCCCCCATTTTTCTTTTGAGGAACTTTCAAAATCATGTATCAAAAATGGAATAAGACCACATTGGTTATTGATATGCTACATCATAGTAGACAGTAGAAAAAACAAAAACTTCTACTTCTACAAGGATGGGATAATGTCCAAAAGGAGACCAATTTCTTTAGAGGTAAAGCTACGTGTCGTAAAGCGATGTCTTCGGAATGAGAAAAACCCAAGTTATGAGGCGAAATATAATGCTCCCCATTGTCAAGAAACGATTTTTTGAGAAATAAGTTAAGTCCTCCTACTCGTGTATTCCAGTATGTTAAGATGCGAGTTTATTGATAGTGTGAGCGTAGAATTGGTTTGGTTTTGCTCCATCAAGAGATTGATAGGGACGTTCCTGATTGTAAAATTGGACATAGCGAGCTATCCCTTTGCGGAGTGCGCGAGGGTCTTCAAATTCATTTAAATAAATACATTCCTATTTGAGGGATCGAAAGTAGCGCTCTGTTCGGCTATTGTCCCTTGCCCGGCCTTTACCATCCATTGACACCTTGATGCCTTCTTTCTCTAGCAATTCCAGATAATCAGCATTGGTGAAATGAGAGCCTTGATCACTATTCATCATCTCTGGTTTGCAACGGCTGAATGCGCGTTTGAGGCACTTAAGAACAAAGCTTTTCTCGAGCGTGCTGGACAGTTCATAGTTGATCACTTTACGGCTGTACTAATCGAAGATATTAAACAGGTACATGATTCCCTTCCCCATCCGCAGATACGTAATGTCGGTTCCTCAGACCTGATTCGGCCGGTCAATGGTTAAACTGCGCAGCAGGTAAGGACGGGTGTATTTGGCGTGAAGGCGTTTGCTCAGGTTCGGCTTCGGATAGATCGCCTCAAGCCCCATGAACTGCATAGGCCGACGTACGCGCTTATAATTAATCTCAAAGCCCTGATCTCGAAGGAATCGTGTCATACGTCGGTAGCCGAAGTACGGGTGCTCCATAAAGGGAAACTTGAACTTATTACATCCCCAAATAAGTTAAATATTGTTTTTGTAACAAACTTTGGATTCATAGAGATCAAGTCCAAATTCGTGTGTAAATTCCCTCAGCTAGACTGTGCTACATAATGCGAGTCACTTTGGCATCGGACTTTGGCCGATCCTTCCGCCATTCCATGTACTCGGTCATGTCGAGATATTTCTTGCCGGCTGCCCATTTTTCATCCTGTTCCATCAATAGAGCACCAATAAGACGAATCACGGATTCACGGTTTGGGAAGATGCGAATGACACGTTCCCGGCGTCTAACCTCTTCGTTGAGACGCTCAACGCTATTTGTCGTGCGCAGCCGTTTTCGGTAACGCTCTGGCAGCATTAAGACGGCGGTAGCATCGTCAAATCCGCTTTCCAGCACGCCCATCGCCTTACCCGCCTTATCTTCATAAGCCGCTAAGGTCTGTTTTAATAAAAACCTTGCCGTTCCAGTATCAGGAGCATCTAGAATCGACCGTAGACGGCCATGGATCTCATCCTTCAAGGCTTTGGGTGAGGCTTCTAATACATTTCGCGTGAAGTGAGTCTGGCATCGCTGCCATGTTACCCCTTGCAGCTGCTGCCGTACCGCGCGTACAAGGCCGCCATGATCGTCGGAGGTAATGAGATCCACACCTCGTAATCCACGTCCTTTTAGAGAGCTGAAAAACTCACTCCAGCTTGCTTCAGATTCTGTGTCACCCAGCATCAGGCCAAGGACTTCACGATAGCCCTCGGTGTTTACACCAATGGCAATCATGATGCCTCGTGAGCGTACACGACCGTCTTCACGGACCTTGAGATACATCGCATCTACGAGAACAAACGGAAAGAGGCTGTCTGCCAGGCTTCGATTATTCCAAGCAGTTACGATGGGATCCAGCCGCTTACAAAGGTCTGAAACAGTGGATTTAGAAAACTCGGTTCCGCAGAGTTCTTCGGTTACTTGCGAGACTTTACGCGTAGAGACGCCGTTTACGACCATTTCCATCATCGCTAAGATTAACGCTTGTTCACTTCTCTGGTAACGACTAAAGAGCTCTGTCGTGAACTTCCCACCACGGATGCGCGGAACACTTAGTGTAATGGTTCCCACCCGCGTATGCAGCCCATGTGGATACGATCCATTCCGGTACGCTTTTCGATTCTCTGTTCGTTCATAACGATCTGCTTCCACTTGTTCACTCACCTGTGCTTGTAAGACTTGGTTCAGTACAGACTCGAGCAGCTTGGCTACACCCGCATCCTGAGAATTTCCCAAAAATAGTTGATGCAAAAGCTGCGAATCTACGTTAATCTGGTATTGAGCCATTTCATAACACCTCGTATATTTAGAATTTTGTGTCCCAACATTATTCTAACTGAGGGCTATGAATATGGCTCCTTTCATTTTTTGGAACCTAGCTTTTTACACAATTATACGGACTCAACTTTCATAGAAGCGGAAGAAATCATTTCACCAAATTTCCAACCTAAAGAACTTACAGACCAAGAGGATATAATTTCTTTTCTGTTCGCTAATACGTTAAAAAATGCTAGCGATTTTATGGATGACGAGAATTCGAATATAAACGATAAATGTTTTATTCTTGGTAATGCTAAAGTCATGACCCATGAGGGTAAAAGCCACTTTCTTTCAAAAATGATTTTGTTTGTTGATTCAATTGTTGGCTTATCAATTGGAGATTAACAGGATGAGTAATCGTAATAGTTGCTTTTATTTCTAACGCCGCCTTTGTTGCGGCTTCTTTTTTTTCAAACTCTTCCCGAAAAATTTCCCTTACTCTTTGTTCTTGCGATTGATTCATTCCCTTACTCATCCGCATCCGTATTTCTTTTCACGTAGCCTTTGTTGATCCAATAAAGTGGGTATTCCAGAAAAAATAGAAGAAGTAATGAAAAAGCAAGGAGTTAGCAGATACAAACTATCTAAGGATACAGGAATTCCATATACAACTTTGACTCAGATTTTGAATGGCAGAACAAAAACCCCAAGTGAGTACTTTACAGGCTATAGCAGATTATTTCGGAAAACCTCTAGACTACTTCACTGGAAACGATAACGAAGAAGGAGATATTCCTGAATGGGCTTCCTCTAAAGACAAGCGTGATTTCAAAAAAATGCTTGAGGAAGACATTCCGATCATGTTTGATGGAGTACCTATAGATGATGAAAACCGAGAGAAAGTAAAAAGGGTAATGGAAGCCATTTTTTGGGATGCAAAGAAAAAAATAAAAGAAAGCCTATCGATGATTAATAATCGGAGGGTAGGGAATGGATAAAATCATAAGGTAGCTTATACGTAGATATAAAACTACTGACCCGTTTGAGCTAGCCAACTGCCTGAAAAAATTACTAAAACATACTACAACCCTACAAACAATATAAAGAAATATCAATTGGTTCCACCTAAAACAGCAACATCCAGAAGAACTATTGATATTGATCCAAAAGTCCTGGCTGTTCTTGAAGAGCACTGTCCATTACAAAAACAGGTTCGAATGAGATATAGGGATACTTATCACGATGAGGACTTTGTTTTTGATAAAATGGACGGATATCCAGGTTATCCGGAATTAATCAAAACAATTGAAAACAGAATGAGGCGATTATTGAAAATCGCTGGATTAAATAAAGAACTCCTAGAGCTAACTCCCCATTCGCTCCGTCATACACATACATCTCTGCTAGCTGAAGCTGGAGTTAGTTTACCTGAAGTTATGGAGCGATTAGGACACAAAGACGAAGACACTACAAAAAATATTTACTTGCACGTAACAAAAGAAATGGAAAAAGAGGCTTCCCAAAAGTTTGCTCGACTCATGGAAAACCTCTAATCTTTTTGTTCCCGATGTTACCCTTTTGTTACACAACGCGGAGTAACATCTGAAAAAGCATTGATAAATCAAGGCTTTATGATGTTTATTACATCATGCCGCCCATTCCACCCATGCCGCCCATGTCAGGCATAGCTGGTTTTTCTTTTTCAGGTTTGTCAGCGATGACAGCTTCAGTAGTCAGGAACATAGCCGCTACGGATGCTGCATTTTGCAGAGCGGAACGAGTAACTTTAGCAGGGTCAACAATACCTTGTTCCAGCATATTTACCCATTCGCCAGTTGCTGCGTTGTATCCAATGCCTAATGCTTCTTTCTTCAGGCGTTCTACAATTACAGAACCTTCTTGTCCTGCATTTGCTGCGATTGTACGTACAGGCTCTTCCAGTGCACGAAGTACGATGTTAACACCTGTTTTTTCGTCGCCTTCAGCTTTAACTGCGGCAACAGCATTGTATACGTTCACCAGGGCAGTACCACCACCAGCAACGATACCTTCTTCCACAGCTGCACGAGTAGCGTTCAGAGCATCTTCAATGCGGAGTTTACGTTCTTTCAGCTCAGTTTCAGTAGCTGCACCTACTTTGATTACGCCTACACCGCCAGCCAGTTTAGCCAGACGCTCTTGCAGTTTTTCTTTATCAAATTCGGAAGTGGTTTCTTCCAGTTGAGCACGGATTTGGTTAATGCGGGCTTCAATATCTTTCTTGTCGCCAGCACCGTCAACAATAATGGTGTTTTCTTTGGTTACGCGAACTTGACGTGCGCTACCCAATTGGTCGATTGCAGTGGATTTCAGGTCTAATCCAAGTTCTTCGGTAATCACTTGTCCCCCGGTCAGAGCAGCAATGTCTTGAAGCATAGCTTTGCGGCGGTCACCAAATCCAGGAGCTTTAACTGCTACGCAAGTGAACGTACCACGCAGTTTATTGACGATCAGTGTAGCTTGTGCTTCACCTTCAACATCTTCAGCAATGATCAGCAGAGCTTTACCTTGCTGTACTACTTTTTCAAGCACAGGCAGAATTTCCTGAATGTTGGAGATCTTTTTATCTGTAATCAAGATGTAAGGATTTTCAAGAACAGCTTCCATCTTGTCTGTGTCTGTAATCATGTAAGGAGAGACGTAACCGCGGTCAAACTGCATACCTTCTACGATTTCCATTTCCGTAGCGAATCCTTTGGATTCTTCAACCGTGATAACACCATCTTTTCCAACTTTTTCCATAGCTTCAGCGATCAGTTCGCCTACTTCGTCATCTGCAGCTGAGATGGCCGCAACTTGTGCAATGTTTTGCTTGCCTTCGATAGGTTTAGCAATTTTTTGGAGTTCTTCAACAGCAGCACGAACCGCTTTGTCAATACCTTTGCGGACCACCATCGGATTTGCACCGGCAGTCACGTTTTTCAGACCTTCCGTGATCATAGCCTGAGCCAGTACAGTTGCGGTAGTAGTACCATCACCTGCTACATCGTTAGTTTTGGTTGCTACTTCTTTAACCAGTTGAGCTCCCATGTTTTCGAAAGCATCTTCCAGCTCAATTTCTTTGGCAATGGTTACACCGTCGTTAGTGATGAGCGGGCTGCCGAATTTTTTCTCAAGAACTACGTTGCGACCTTTTGGTCCAAGCGTTACTTTAACTGCATCTGCTAAAGCGTCGACCCCACGAAGCATCGCACGGCGAGCGTCTTCACTGAACTTAATATCTTTTGCCATGGATAAAACCCTCCCTAAGTTATGGTTAATAGAATATTCATTCCGGATACGATCTCATCCCGGATCACGTTCGATGTATGTGTGCTAAATTAGGCTAATACAGCAAGAATGTCGCTTTCACGCATAATCAACAGTTCACGGCCATCGTATTTCACTTCAGTGCCTGCGTATTTGGAGAAAATAACGCGGTCGCCTTCTTTCACTTCCAGCGCAATACGCTCTCCATCCTTCAAAGTTCCGCTGCCAACAGCAACAACTTTACCTTCTTGCGGCTTTTCTTTTGCTGTTTCCGGAAGTACGATGCCACTTGCGGTGGTCTCCTCTTTCGCAATGGCTTCAATGACTACGCGATCACCCAACGGTTTGATCATGAGAAATAGCCTCCTTTAGTGTTATGTTTCGATTCATTTTATTTAGATGAAGTTGTTTTTAGCACTCATACATATCAAGTGCTAACAACAATTATTATGATAATGATTTTGAAGCTACTTTGCAAGTGGTTGAGCAACATTTTTTCAAAATAATCCGCATCGGGTCCGTTTAGCCCGGTGAAGATTGGTTCAACCGTAAGATAAACGCGGACCCCCTCCCGGGCGCCCATTGAAGTACTGCAAAGCGGGTGGCCAGTCCCCATTGTTACAATCGAATACGCAAAATGCCTGACAGCCTGAACACCTTTCCAGCACAGGCTGTCAGGCATTTTGAACGAAATCCTCTTCCCATTTGGCATCATCAATCAGCTGCTTACGGTAGATAACACGGGAAAGTACAACGCTTGCCTCATAGAGAAGAATAAGCGGAATCGCCACTAAAATGGCTGAAAGGGCATCCGGCGGGGTAATGATCGTCGACAAAATGACCAGCACCATGTAAGCAATCCTTCTGAATTTGCCGAGTCTTGCCGGATTGAGTATGCGCAATTTTGTCAAAAAAAGCACGATAATAGGCAGCTCAAACAATAGTGAAAGCGGCAAAATGATGTTAAACATAAACGAAAAATATTGGGCAGCCCCGTACATTTCCTGAATGTCCAGGCTTTTGCTTATGGCCGTAGTAAAGTGAAAAGCGAGAGGAAAGACAACGTAATAGCCGAAGGCAAGTCCCATCACAAACAGAAGGAAAGCGAACGGAATGTATTTAACTGTAGCTTTTTGTTCTACTTCCCTAAGCCCGGGCTTTACAAACGCCCACAGGTGATACATGGCAACAGGCAATGTAATTAAAATCCCCACGATAAGGCCTACATTCATGTAAAGCTTAAGGGCATCCCAAGGAGAAAATACGTTCCATGTAATCGTATTGGCAGGAGGCGCTTCTTTCAAAAACAAAATAACCGGTTTCGCACAGATAAGCCCTATTACCAGGCCAAACAAAAGGCAGGCTATCACCCACATTAATCGTTTGCGCAGTTCCTGCAAATGGTCCATAAATCCCATATTATCCTTTGAACTCATGGTTGTACCACTACTTCCTTCCGGTTTGCTATTTAGTTCCGCCATTAATCCGGCAGGCGCCGGGTATCTGCAGGCTTTTCCGCCGGCTTCTCTACAGATTCAGACTCTCCCTCGTTCTTTTGGGACGGTGAAATCGCAGAAGTGTCTTTTGGTCCTGTATTGGGATCGTCGACCAATCCATGTATAGCATCTTTGAATTCTTTTAGAGTTTTGCCAAAAGCCCTTCCCAGCTCCGGCAGTTTTTTCGGTCCAAACAGCAGCAAACCGACAATAATCAGCAGTATTACTTCAGAAAAACCGATATTCAATGTTATCCCACCTTATTAAGTTCAGTAGAAACTAACATCCTTGTAATCCGCCATACCCAAGCCCTGTAATTTCCTCACGCCGGATAACCCGGCCTGCACAAATGCGGGGAAGCAGAACATCGAAGGAAGTGTAAGGATCGTGCATCACGCATCCGGGCAACCCCATAACGGGAACATCACCAAGATAGGCCATCATTAGCATGGAACCCGGCAGCATAGGTGTTCCATAATTCACCACCCGGGCGCCTGTTTGTCTGATAGCCCCCGGTGTCCGGTCGTCCGGATCTACGGACATGCCCCCTGTAACAAGAATCAGGTCGATATCCCCGTCAGCAAGTTCCAAAATATACCTTGAAATGATGTCCGCTTCGTCAGGAGCCAGACGCTGCTCAACCACCTCAGACCCCAGTTCAGCCACCTTCCGTCTTACAACCGGGCCGAACTTGTCCTGAATCCGGCCTTTATACACTTCACTGCCTGTTGTAATCAGGCCTACTTTCAGATTCAGAAAAGGCTCTACCCGTACCGGGCTGCATCCATGCTTCTCCCTATATGTCCGTACTGTTTCCTCAATCTGCTCAATCCGGGTTTCTTCTATATAGAGGGGGATAATTCTGGTTCCGGCAACCGGCTGTCCGGGCTCTACCACCACCGAATCTTTAAGCGTTGACATGACGATGTTCTCTATCGAGTTTACTTTATGCACCCAATCGGGATCTATATGAGTGAGCCCGTGAATGGACGAGCGAAGCGTCACTTTTCCTTCATGGGGTTCGGTCATGCTCATCCGACTGTCTTGAATGGCGGCCGCCATCCGTAAAGCAGCTTCATCCTCATGCAAGTATCCTGCTTCCGGTTCCATGACGTAAATATGCTCTTTTCCAATACTCAACAGTGCAGGGATGTCTTCCTCCGTAATCCGGTGGCCTTTCTTGAAGAGGCGTCCTTTAAATTGTCCGGGGAGAATTTGTGTCAAATCATGGGGGAGGATAGCGCCAACGGCCTCCTCCACCTTCACCTCGCGAAGCATCTGCTTATTCATCCGTGATCTCCCTCTCTCCCTGAAAGAATGCCTAAGGCATGGGGAAGCTGTTCAATAATAACAGCAAGGTTCTCGTGTACTCCCTTAGGACTGCCGGGCAAATTAACGATTAATGTATTTCCCCGGATTCCGCATACCGCCCGGGACAACATGGCTCTCGGGGTTTTTTCCACCGATTTCATGCGCATGGCTTCCGCAAATCCCGGCGCTTCTCTGTCAATTACACTTACCGTTGCCTCAGGGGTAACATCTCTGGGTCCCAGTCCCGTTCCTCCGGTGGTCAGGATCAAATCTGCTTTATGATAATCAGTCATTTCTATAAGGGCTGCCATGATTTCATCCATTTCGTCGGGTACCACTCTATACTCAATAATCTCGCCTTGAATTTCTTCTTCCACAAGCTCGCGGATGACCTGGGCACTCGTATCTTCGCGCTCGCCCCGGAACCCACGGTCACTAGCGGTCAGGATAGCCACCTTCCAGCTCATGAAACTCACCTCTTTCTTCTACTCTGACGGGGTATGTGATTTCCCCCTGTGAAAATCATCACTTTTTCCGCCTGTCTTTTCAAGCAAAATCGTAGGCCCTATTATCATCCCCTTCTCTACTGCTTTGCACATATCATATACAGTAAGAGCAGCAGCAGAAGCGGCCGTCAATGCTTCCATTTCCACTCCGGTAGGTCCGGTTGTGCGGACAGTGACCGTAATCTCCAAATGCCGGTCACCGTCATCCGAGAAGGCTATATCAACCCCGCTTAAAGAGATGGGATGGCACATCGGAATAATCTCGGATGTTTTTTTGGAGGCCATGATTCCGGCTACCTGGGCCACAGCCATAACATCGCCTTTTTTCATAGTCCCTTCTTTAATCTTTTGAAGAGTTTCCGGGTTCATGGTTAGCGTAGTTTTGGCTACTGCAGTCCGCTTTGTATCCTTTTTATCCGAAACGTCTACCATTCTGGCTCTTCCCTGTTCGTTAAAATGGGTAAATGTATCACTCATAATTAAATCGGATTCATTCCTTTCTCTTCCCGACGGGGTGCAGACAGCGGGACTCCGTGATGATCGTATCTACACGGAAATCATGCCAGGCTCCCGGAACATGGGGAATAATCTGGCAGTCAAAAGCCCCTGCAAGCAAATAGGGAATACGGAACTTGTCCCGTTTCATCTTATGGATAAGACGGTCATAATAACCTCCGCCATATCCCAGCCTTCCCCCCTGACGGTCAAATGCCAAGCCGGGCACCAGAATCAAGGTTAGTTCCTGCATATTTTCAAATCTCGGCAAGCTTGTCCTGGGCTCACGAATGCCCCAAATACCTGTCTCAAGATCATCATAGCTGTTTATCACGTAGAAAGCCATTTGTTTTTGTTCTTTTTCAACACGGGGGACAACCATGCGGATGCCTTCCGTCCATCCGTATTCCAAAACCAGAGTTACATCAGCCTCTGTTCGGAACGGCATGTAGGTAAGCACAGTAGGCGAGGACTCGTCCTGTCTTCCGGTTAAATACCGGCGTAAAAAAGAAATAAGCCCTGTTCCTATGCTTTCTTCCTTCTGCCGCCTTGTCTCTCCGGTGAGCAGGGCGCGCTTCTCTTCCACTTGTTTTCTCAGCCTGGCCTTATCTACCTTGATGTGCATATTCATCGCCTTCCGCTTTTTTCTATATCAGCAAATTCCTAAAGTGGCTTTTATATAAATGGATTTCTTCATCCAAATGGAGGTTTCCTCTTCTTGAACGCTTTTATTTTATCACAAGCGGGCAACAGTTGAAAAAACTGGTTCAAACTCCAGGATGATCCTTCCGTCTATGGAAGACAATCTTTTTGTTTTCGCTTTTTTCCTGTACACTATAGGCAAAACCAACATGAAGGAAGCCTCCTTTCTTATAGATAAGAGGCAAGTTGAAGGAGGTAGCCATATGCTGCTGCAAGTAACGGGAATAACGAAAAGTTTCGAAACGGACCCCGTACTCTCTAATATATCCCTGCAGATTGAAGAAAGGGAGCGGATCGGACTCGTAGGGGTGAACGGAGCGGGAAAATCGACTCTGTTGCAAATTATTGCAGGGGAGCTTTCATACGATGAAGGAAGCATTTTTAAAGCCAAGGAAACCCGGATCGGGTATCTCAGACAGCAGGCCGGTCTGCAATCGGATAAAAGTATTTGGGAAGAGCTGATTGGTGTATTTGCCTCTTTGCTGGAAACGGAAATAGAACTCCGCGAGTTAGAGGGCAAAATAGCGGACCCCGCCGTGCACGACCAGCCAAAGCTCTATCAGGAGATTCTTGATAAATATGCGGTGAAGTCCGAATGGTTCCGGGAAAATGGAGGCTATGAAATCGAAGCCAAAATACGGGGTATTCTGAACGGTATGGGATTCGGCTCCTTTGCTCCGGAAACCCCTGTCAATACGCTGAGCGGAGGACAAAAAACGAGGCTTGCCTTAGCCAAAATGCTTCTGGAAGAGCCCGATCTTCTGCTTTTGGATGAGCCTACCAACCACCTGGACATCGAAACGTTAACTTGGCTGGAAAATTACCTGAAGGGATACCCCGGTGCTATTCTTGTGGTTTCTCACGACCGCTACTTTCTGGATGCCCTGGTGGGAACAATCTATGAAATTGAACGCCATCAGTCACGGCGTTATACGGGGAATTATTCCAAATTTATCGAATTGAAAGCCGCCGAATATGCTATCGAGATGAAAAAATTCGAAAAACAGCAGGAAGAAATCTCTAAAATGGAAGATTTTATAAGAAAAAATCTGGTGAGAGCTTCCACTACGAAAAGAGCCCAAAGTCGGCGCAAAGCTCTGGAGAAAATGGAAAGACTGGAAAAACCCTTGGGAGAGCTCAAAAAGGCCAGCTTCTCTTTTGAAGTGGAAAGAACCTCCGGTAAAGATGTACTGCAGGTGAAAAAGTTGGCCTTGTCCGTAGGTGACGGGATTACGCTTGCCGAACATATCTCTTTTCAGCTCCGCCGCGGCGAAACCGCAGCCTTGATAGGACCTAACGGGGTAGGTAAAACGACCCTGCTGCGCACATTGATCGGCCAGCATCAGCCAGACAGGGGTTCCTTAGAATGGGGTACGGGAGTGAAAGTCGGTTATTATGACCAGGAGCAGACCGGATTGCATCCGGAAAAAACAGTGCTTAATGAGCTTTGGGATGATTTCCCCCAACTGGAAGAAGTCCGTATTCGTACAGTACTGGGCAACTTCCTGTTCAGCGGCGAAGATGTTCTTAAGAAGATTTCCGCTTTAAGCGGAGGGGAAAAGGCCCGGGTAGCCCTGGCAAAATTAATGCTGCAAAAAGCAAATGTCCTGATCCTTGATGAGCCGACTAACCATCTGGACTTATACAGCAAGGAAGTACTGGAATCGGCCCTTTTGGAGTATGAAGGAACCTTGTTATTCATTTCCCATGACCGCTATTTCTTGAACAAAATTGCCGAACGAATGCTGGAAATGTCCCCATCCGGTGTTACAAATTATCTTGGCAATTATGATGATTACGTGGAGAAGAAAGCCGAACTCGAAGAATTAGCTTCGGAACAACAGGCCGGAGAGTCCTTCAAAAAGACGAAGGAAGGGGCGAAACAGGAAAAAGGGGCTAGTTACGAGGCGGATAAACAGGCAAAAAGAGAGGAACGGTCCCGTCTGAGAAGACTGGAACAACTTGAAAAACAGATTGCCGATCTGGAGAGAGAGGTCAAGGCTCTGGAAGAAGAGCTTGCCCTGCCGGATGTTTTCAACGATTACAAACTCGTTCAGGAAAAAAACGCAGCTATGGAAGAGAAAAATGAAGAATTAGCCCGCTATTATGCAGAATGGGAATCTCTTATGGCGTAATGCAAACAAATCACCACCGGTCGAATGGTGATTTTGTTTGTATTTTGAAGCGGTTTTATGAAATTGATTCATTTTAGCGAATAAATATACGGCAATTACGATTTAAAATGTTGTAAAATTACTCCTTTATTATCTTTAACTTCAACTTCGGCAAATGCTCCATTAATAAAAGTGATTTGTGGAGGTACATGGCCACAATCCACATCATAAATAATTGGAATATTAAGCTCATGACTGAGTTCTCTATACACATCTTCAACAGTATAATTCTCAATTGGACGGTTTGCGGCACTGCGTCCAAACAGTATACCTGAACAATGGTCAAACCAGCCTGCCAGTTTCATTTGAACCAATGAACGCCGTAAATCGACAGTAGTTAGCTCACAGTTTTCCAGATACCAAATTAAAGGCTCGTTATCAGCATGTTTTTTCCTGAAATCTTGTACTCTACCAAATGGAGTGCCAATAAGGTGCCTAATGACGTCAATATAACCACCGAGTAGCCGACCTTTGATTTTTACATTTTTAGCTGAAATAGTTTTCCAGTTTGTATCTTCTGTCAAATGATAGACACATGGAGATGGATCATGATGCTTCCATTCCTTTTGATATTTATCTGAAGAGTGTTGGGTGATGGAAGCCCCTGTTTTAGTCGATAAAACACTTTGCCACATAGCTGTTGTATCATCGGAGTATTCTCCTCTTAAATCTACCAGATTTGTCCCGTGGGCAGTGGCTATTCCCGTGTTTAAAGTAATCGCCAGTAATAAAACGCTTGTATCCGAGTATCCAAGTACCCATTTCTTATTTATCTTTTCAAAATCAATTTCTTCCAGTATTTCAATTAATAGTTCACCGCCCCAAGGAGGAATGATGATATCAATGTTTTCGTCTTGCATCATCCCGATAAATTCATTTGCCCTCTTTTTAGCACTGGCAGATTTAGCTTTCTCTTGTGTCCAAACTGTTTCTCCACAAACAACCTGATACCCTTTTTTTTCCATGCTTTCACAGCATTGCTTAAACATATTATGTAATTCTGCATTTAAACCGGAGGAAGGTGCAGTTACACCAATTGTTGCCCCTTTTTTAAAAGCGGATAGTTTATCATATGCACTTCTCCTTTGAGATTATTGGAAAACCTGCTATGAATCATCGTCTCTTTAAATGAAGCTGCTGTTTCCTCTGTACACATCCTTATCCACAGACAAAAACAGGCCTTTATTCCCTTTTCATCAGGTTATTGATGAGTTTTACACAGCTTTACCCACATTATCCACAAAAAACTGTGAAAAAGTTGTCCTGTTTTTCAGGGATTTCCCGTTCCCTAAAAACGGGGATTGAAAGCGGTTATGCACATTATCCACAAGGGGTGTGAATATGTCAATGCACAGCCCTGTGTGTATAAGTATTCCCCCTTGCATTTCCCACATATTGGACTATATAGATTGTGCCTCCTGCTTTTCGGAATTTCGCTTGATTGCAGGCCGCCAAATAAGCTTTGGCAACAGCAAGAAGAATGTCCTGATCCATTCCCGTTCCTTTAAACGATTTATGATGGTGGTCGCTTCCGCGGCCGCATCAATGTCTCCTTTTACCGCCCTCGCGAAACCGCAGAAGTATGCGGAATCAGGAAAGTCAATACGCTTTTTTCGCCTTAAACCCGGAGATTTGTAATTTAAAGGGAAAGACTGTTATAGTGTAGGCTATGAAAAAAAGGCTTTGATCTGGAGGATAAACGTTTATCATGAGCAGACTTACCCCGAAGCTTGCACAGCAAATTGCCAACCGTACCATGCAGGTTATCGGATATAACGTAAATGTTATGGATGAAACCGGACGAATCATCGGTTCCGGATAAACGGCTCAAGGAGGAGTTTCTGTTGTCCATCCTACATGGAGACAGGGCTTCAGTCACTGCATTGGACGAGCAGGCCAAAAGACTTGGCATCACCTTTGATATTCCTCGTCTTGTCTGTGTGATGGAAATCCAGCAGCAGAAGGAAAAACCCCGCGAAAGAGATTTGACCCTCCGGAAAGTCATCTCATTACTGGATAATCGCCGTCAATCTCATGGCCGAATCCCTGCTGGTACCTGTTCAGCCTACATGGAGAGCAGACGAGCCGATTGGTCTCATCCAGAATTTATTGCAGCAGGATAAATCCGGAGAACTCTATGACACCCTTCAGGTTTTTCTTGCTGAGAATGGGGAACCGCACAGAACAACTGAAAGGTTAATAATCCACCGGAATACCCTTCGTTACCGTCTAAACCGAATAACCGAAATAACCGGCAAAGATCCCCGCCGTTTTCATGATTTATTTCAACTGCAGATGGCTTTATGGTTATATTTGTTCCGCCAATCGGACCCTTAAAGTGCAAGGTGGATATACTTATTTGGCCAGCTTTGTTCATACTGATTCTAGAGGAGGATATAACGATGACTGTATCCGTTTCTGTTCGGGGAGCTATAAACGCGTTAGCCGTTGCCATCGGGATGATATTGAAACCCTCATCTTCGGTGTATTTAAGCTGTTTGTCTGACAAAATAAAACCATGGAGATAAGAGAAACCATCTTTTTTAAGAGGAGCGGTTATTATGAAAAAAATTATTATTGCCCCTGATTCGTTCAAAGAAAGCCTTACAGCTTTGGAAGCAGCCTCAGCTATAGAAAAAGGATTTCGCAGTGTATTTCCTGATGCGGAGCTTGTCAAAATTCCTATGGCGGACGGCGGGGAAGGGACGGTTCAATCCCTGGTGGATGCTACAAAAGGTGAAATCGTCAGCCTGGAGGTCACCGGTCCTCTGGGAAAACCGGTGAAAGCTTTCTACGGAATGCTGGGAGACGGACGTACAGCCGTGATTGAAATGGCGGCAGCTTCAGGAATCGCTCATGTGCCTTTATCTGAACGCAACCCCCTCGTCACAACCACTTTTGGAACCGGTCAGCAGATTTTGGCCGCATTAGACCGGGGAGTCAGCCATATCATTTTGGGTCTTGGAGGAAGTGCAACCAACGACGGCGGAGCCGGAATGGCTGCGGCCCTCGGAGTCCGTTTCCTGGACAAGAGCGGCAAGGAGATCGGCTGGGGGGGCGGAGAACTGGGCAGGCTGCATCAGATTGATATCAGCGGCCTGGACAAACGGCTGTCAAATGTGTCCGTTGTGGCTGCTTGTGATGTGGATAATCTTCTAACGGGCCCCACAGGCGCCTCCGCTATCTTCGGCCCCCAAAAAGGCGCAACGCCGGACATGGTCCTGCTGCTCGACGCCAACCTGGGCCATTATGCAAAGAACATCCAAAAAACCCTCGGGCTGGATCTGGAGTCCGTACCAGGAGCAGGAGCGGCGGGCGGACTGGGAGCAGGGGAGCTCGCCTTTCTAAAAGTCGAACTAAAGCGGGGCATTGACATTGTGGTTGAAGCATCCGGGCTAAAGGACGCCATGAAGGGAGCCGATCTTGTCATAACAGGCGAGGGCCGTATCGATAGCCAGACGATTTATGGCAAAACCCCCATTGGAGTGGCTAAAACAGCCAAAGCATTCGGCATCCCGACCCTCGCCCTTGCCGGATGTGTGTCCGCCGACTATGCGGTTGTACTGGAACATGGCCTCGATGCCGTCTTTCCTATCATTCCGGGAATTCAAAGCCTCGATCAGGTACTTCGGGAAGGGGCCATCAATTTGGAGCGGACAGCACGGAATGCGGCAGCTCTCCTGAAATTGCCTGACAAATAAGTCCGTTATCTTTAAGATAAGCGGATTATAGCACGGCTCCAAAAAAAATCTCACGGATCTTCTGCGTTAGAATCCGTGAGACTTTTTATCGGTTTGCCGGGTCAGCTGTTTTCAGCCGGCCAGGTTTCCGGATTACCAGGTTTCCAGATCAAGCAACGGTTCCGCCTTGAAGTCGAGGGAAGTAAACTCCTTCTTCTCCCATTTCAGAAAAGCGGCGGCGGCAATCATGGCCGCATTGTCCGTACATAACTTCATCGGGGGAGCCAGAAGCGGAATCCCCAGCCGGTTACACCGCTCATTCAACCGGGTACGGAGCCCCCTATTGGCGGCCACCCCGCCGCAAAGCAGAAGCTGCTTGGCACCGAATTCCTCAATCGCGCGGGCCGATTTCTCCACAAGCACGTCGATGACGGAGTTCTGAAATCCTCGCGCGATTTGGGCCGACTGCAACGCTTCACCTCGCATATTGGACTGATTCACCACATTCAGAACAGCAGATTTCAGCCCGCTGAAGCTGAAGTCGTAGGAATCGGCCTCCAGCCAGGCGCGCGGCATCTCAATTTCCACATCGGCCTCGTGAGCAAGACGGTCAATATGGGGACCGCCCGGATATGGCAGGTGAAGGGCCCGCCCTACCTTATCATAAGCCTCCCCGGCCGCATCATCGCGCGTTTGTCCAATAATGCGGAATTTTCCTTTCTCCTCCATATGAACAAGCTCGGTATGTCCGCCGGATACGACCAGGGCCATAAGCGGATATTCCAGCTTATGGACCAACTGATTCGCATAAATATGCCCGGCAATATGATGTACGCCAATTAGCGGCAGTTCAAGAGCACAAGCCAGTGCTTTCGCTGCCACAATACCTACAAGCAGGGAGCCGACAAGTCCGGGTCCCCGGGTAACCGCAATGGCGGATAAATCCCGATTCGTCAGTTTCGCTTCCGTGAGCCCTTTCTGCATGATCCAGGTTATGGATTCCACGTGCTTTCGTGAAGCAATTTCCGGTACTACTCCGCCGAATTTTTGGTGTGTCTCAATTTGGCTGGATACTACATTGGCCAAGATATGCTTACCGTCCCGGACTATAGCCACAGATGTTTCATCGCAGCTAGTTTCTATCGCTAAAATGTAAGTCGGCTTTTTGTCCATCTTTTCCATTCCTTTATCGTTTCAGTCCTCCGGACCGCTAGTATTTATATCGGGCAATTCAGCCCACATAATGATGGCATCTTCGTTGTTGTCGGTATAATAGCCTTTGCGGATACCAGAATATACAAAACCCATTTTGTTGTATAAACGCTGAGCAATATGGTTTGAAGCCCTGACTTCCAGGGTCATCCGTTTCGCCCCGAGAAAACCTGCCGTCTTTTGCATCTCACGCAGCAGTCTTTCCCCCAGTTTCCGGCCACGGTATGTTTCAGAAACGGCAATATTCGTAATGTGCGCTTCGTCCATAATAAGCCACATTCCACCATAACCGGCTATGTCACCATGAACTTCCATAACCATATACCGGGCGAAATGGTTGCTCGTCAGTTCATTTATGAAAGCACCCGCCGACCAAGGGGTCGTAAAAGCTTCCTGCTCAATTTCGCAGATCCGTGAAATATCCCCGACCTGCATAAGTCGAAACTCCAGGCCTGAAACGGTTTCTGCTTCCTTTAGATCCTGAGGCTCCACACCGACCATCCTCTCCTAAGATTTCCCCATCAGCTTAACTTCAGCTTCCGTGAGTTGCGTATAGTTTGGAACCAGTGTATAGGGATTGTCCGTTTCTCTCTCCAGCAGCAAACCATAAGCCAAGATTCCTATATCTTCCGCCTTCATTTCATGCGGTATCTGCCGCACCGTCCCTTTCCAGGAAGTTTTAAAGTTCTCGATCATGGGATCAAAAAGCCCGACTTCCCCGGCAAAGACAACCTCGGTAGGGGCTTGTTTCCGCTCTTTTTCCCGATCAGAGCCTGCAAGTTGTTCCGCCTTGACCAGAATATCCCGGACCCAGTTCTCCATCAGCCGAATACCGTCCGGTTCCAGCCTTTGCCAGTCTAACGATTTCTGCGTGGCAAATAAGGATGTAAAAGCCTGTCCCCTTCTCCCATTGACCAATGGTACCAGCCATCTGATTTCCGGTTTACAGGCCGTCTCCCCTGTCTGACAATCTTCTTCCATCCGTCTTGTTCCATCGTTTCCTTCGTGCAGAACCGGTGAATCCCCTTCATTGCATTCACGGTTAGCCCCAAAAGCCAGCGCCTCCAAACTTGAAACACTTACAAGAGGAATATCCAGGGACCAGGAAAATGTTTTCGCGGCAGTTACGGCAATTCTGACACCTGTATATGAGCCCGGTCCGTTCCCGACAGCGACAGATTCTAAATCAGAAGAACGATACCCCTGTTCTCTAATCAGTTTTTGAACGGCAGGAAGCAGGTGAATGGAATGATTGCGTTCTGCTCTTGAATTCACCTGAGCAATCTGTTTTCCTTGTCTTAGCAGTGCCACTGTCATGGAAGAAGTGGATGTATCCAAAGCGAGCATCAATCCTGAAGCCGCCTGTTCAAGCTGTTCGTTCGTCATAAAATTCCCTTCTCCTTTAATTCCCTGCACCAGGTTTCATACGGCTCTCCGCGAGGAGTAAGGCGGAAAACCCGTTGATTCCCCCCGGCATTTTCAATATAAATATCCAGTCTGTCCGGAGGCAGCAATTCTTCAATCAAGCTCGCCCATTCTAAAATAGTCAGCCCTTGACCATAAAAATACTCATCAAGGCCAAGATCATCGGCTTCCTCCAGGGAAATCCGATACACATCCATATGATAAACCGGGAGTCTGGCCCCTTCATACTCTTTGATAATCGTAAAAGTTGGACTGTTAACTACTCCTTGTACGCCCGCGGCCCGTGCCAGTCCTTGCGAAAATCTTGTTTTTCCCGCACCCAGGTCGCCGTCTAGAGCAAGGAGTGATCCGGGCATGAAAAAATCACCTAACCACCCGGCTAAGTTCTCCGTATCTGTTTCATTATTTGCTTTATAGCTGTAAGAGGGTGTTGTCATTTTATTCCCCTTTGAAAATGATTATCCTCCGGTTTCGTTAGTTCCCGGGTAGTATTGTCAGGGCGGATAACAAAAGCGCCCGCTGCGGTCGTTTATGGCATGACCGATTGTTCCTATTATTATATCCTTAGCTCTTTTTTGTAGCAACCAAGCCGTTTTTAGGAGAACCGGGCCTTTTCTCCTATTAAGAAAACCTGAAGAAACCTGTTTCTTCATCTAAATGTTTGGATTAATAACAAATCGAGGGAAAACTTGTCAGAAATTTGTTTGAAAACGGATAAAAATAAGGTTCTTTCCACATATTACGGTAAGAATTCAGTCCTATCCCCTCCAATCCGTTCAGGCATAATGGTCTTGTGATCATTTATTTATCCAATTTAAATTAAGATTAGGGAGGCAGTCATCATGAAACTGCTCGGTATTACTTCCTATCCTAACGGGATTGCCCATACGTATATGGCAGCTGAGAAATTGTCCAAAACAGCAGCTAAACTTGGCGTTGACATGAAAGTGGAGACTCAGGGGACCATCGGTGTCGAAAATGAATTGACTCTTGAAGAAATTGCAGCGGCAGATGGCATTATTATTGCTGCGGACAAAGCAGTTTTAAACAAAGAACGGTTCAAAGGAAAAAGAGTTTTGGAAACAGGCGTCACTTCGGCCATCAAAAAGCCTGAAGAATTAATCAAACAATTTGAGACCGGGGAAGTTCCTATCTATGGCGAAGCAGAGGAAACTCCGGAGAATAAGAAAGAACCGGTTACATCTATCCAGGAAGTAAAAAAAGAGCGGAAATCCAAACAAAATCCGATTTACCGCCACCTGATGAACGGGGTATCTTATATGATTCCGTTTGTGGTTATCGGGGGATTATTGATCGCCATTTCCTTGGCTATCGGAGGACAACCGACACCGGAAGGCGTGAAAATACCCGACGGTTCGTTCTGGAAAACAGTAAATGATATCGGGGTTGCGGGCTTTACCTTCATGATTCCGATTCTGGCCGGCTTCATTGCGGTAAGTATTGCGGACAGACCCGGTCTTGTTCCCGGTATGGTAGGCGGATTTATTGCCGCGAACGGCAGCTTCTACGGCAGTGCGGCAGGGGCCGGTTTTATCGGCGGTATTATTGCCGGTTTTCTTGCCGGTTATGTGGCCAAAGGCATCAAATCGCTGAAAGTGCCGTCTGTAATTCAGCCGATTATGCCGATTCTGATTATCCCGATTTTTTCGACATTGATCGTTGGCCTGCTATTCATTTTCCTTTTGGGTACGCCGATTGCTAACCTGATGGAAGGCTTGACCAATTGGCTGAACAGCATGCAGGGATCCAGCAGTATCATCCTCGCTTTGATCCTGGGTGCTATGATCTCCTTTGATATGGGCGGACCTTTCAATAAGGTTGCCTTCTTGTTCGGTGCTTCCATGATCGGACAAGGCAATGCTTTCATCATGGGTTCTATCGCCGCGGCTATCTGTGTGCCGCCGCTCGGTATGGGACTCGCCACTTTGCTTAATAAACGCAAATATGAAGCCGAAGAGCAGTATGCTGGTAAAGCCGCACTCGCTATGGGATTGTTCGGCATCACAGAAGGGGCTATTCCATTTGCCGCAAAGGACCCCCTTCGCGTCATTCCAAGTATCATGGTTCGTTCTATGGTAGCTGCCGTTATCGCCATGCTGAGTAAAGTAACAGATTCGGTACCGCACGGAGGACCTATTGTTGCCGTATTTAATGCGGTTGGAAATGTGGGTATGTTCTTTGTGGCACTTGCTATTGGCACAGTTATCACTGCTATAATGGTCAATGTACTCAAAAAAGAAGTGCCGCAGGACGATCAATAATACAGAGGAGGAATCAGCTTGAAAATCACCGATATTATTAACAAAGATCTTATTTCTCTGGAGCTCTCGGGAAATACTAAACAATCCATCATCTCTGAGATGATCGGCATGCTGAAAGCACAAGGGCTATTGAACAATGAAGCCGAGTTCGAAAAAGCAATCTATGCCCGTGAAGAAGTATCCAGCACAGGCATTGGAATGGGTATCGCCATTCCCCATGCTAAAACAGATGCGGTCAAAACTCCGTCTCTCGTATTCGGTTTGAAAAAACAGGCGGTTGACTGGGAAAGCATTGACGATGAACCCGCTAACCTGTTTTTCATGATTGCAGTACCGGAGGCAAGCGCCAGCAACGACCATCTTGTCATTTTAACCCAGTTGTCCCGCAAGCTGATTGACGATGAATTCCGGGAAAAACTGATGAACGCTTCATCCAAGGAAGAAGTACTGGAATTGCTCGGCACTATCTAATAACCAATTCCATCCATTTGACTAGGCGCCATTCAGCAGAGTATAATCCCTCGTATTCCGAGGTTTTTAAACAACGAATACATTTCGTGACTCAACTTGTTACGAAATGTATTCAACTCAAATCTATTCCAGTGGGGGTAACCGATTATGCAAAAAGAATTTACAGTTAAAAATCCAATGGGTATTCATGCTCGTCCTGCAGGAGAAATTGTGAAAAAAGCTTCCTCCTTCCCTTGCAAAATTACTTTTGTAAAAGGCGAGAAAAATGTAAACGCTAAAAGTATCGTCGGTGTTCTGGCTCTTGGTCTGCACAGTGGAGATACTGTAACCGTTGTTACCGAAGGGGAAAAAGAAGAAGAAGCTCTCAACGAAATTGGCTCACTGATCGAATCTATCTTGGAATAAACCAAAAAGGAAGTTGGAGGTCATGATGGAACTACGAGGAATTGCCGCAGCATCCGGTTATGCGATGGGACCTGCTTTTCTTCTTCAAGAAACAGAAGCAGAAATTGTCAGACGCGAGCTTTCTCCTGAAGAAGCGGAAATGGAAGTGAAGCGTTTTGAGGCAGAAGTGAATCAATCCATTGCCGAACTGGAAGAATTGAAGGTACAGACAGAGGAAAAAATGGGCGAAGAACATGCCAATATTTTCGGCACCCATATCCTTGTTCTTCAAGATGAGGAGTATATCGGCAGAGTGAAAGAAATGATTCAAAGCAACCGGATCAATGCCGAGGCCGCTCTGGAAGATGCCACCCAGGAAATTGTCACTTTGTTCGAAAGTATGGATAACGAGTACTTGCGCGAACGGGCGGCAGATATCCGTGATGTAAGCAAACGGATTATGAATCACCTCCTTGGGTTAGAAGCAGGCGGACTCAGCCAGGTGAAAGATTCAGTTGTTCTGCTTGCCCATGACCTGACTCCATCCGACACAGCCCAGCTGGACCGTGATAAAATTGCCGGTTTCGCCACCAACATTGGAGGACGTACTTCTCACTCGGCCATCATGGCCCGTTCCATGGAAATTCCTGCGGTTGTAGGTTTGAATGATGTAACAGCAAAAGTAAAATCGGGCGATTATGTTATTTTGGACGGAGCTAAAGGCATCCTGTTGATTAATCCGGAAGAATCCGTAATCGCTTCTTATAAAGAATTGCAGCAAAAATATGAAGCCCGCCTTCAGGAATTGAAAAAGTTTCATGATAAACCATCCGTAACCGCTGACGGCCACCTTCTTGAGATTGTATCAAACATCGGAAATCCCCAGGATGCCCACGCGGCCGAACGCAGCGGAGCCGAGGGCATCGGCTTGTACCGTTCGGAGTTTCTTTACATGGGACGGCAAAGTCTTCCTTCGGAGGAAGAACAGTTCGATGCTTACAAGGTGGTCGCAGAAATATTCGGAAGCAAAGCTCCTGTAGTTATCCGGACGCTTGATATCGGCGGAGACAAAGAGCTTCCGTATATGGATCTTCCTAAAGAAGCGAATCCGTTTCTTGGCTACCGGGCGATCAGGCTTTGTCTGGATCGGAAGGACATTTTCAAAACACAGCTTCGCGCTATACTCCGTGCCAGCTCTTTTGGCAACATCAAGCTGATGTACCCGATGATTGCAACTATGCAGGAGCTTAGAGAGGCAAATGCCATCCTGGCCGAGGTCAAGCAAGAACTGGACAAGGAAAACATTCCTTATAATCGTGAAATGGAAGTCGGCATGATGATCGAAGTACCGGCTGCCGCCCTGGTCGCAGACCAACTGGCCCGTGAAGTTGATTTCTTCAGTATCGGGACTAATGATCTTGTGCAATATACAATGGCGGCCGACAGGATGAATGAACGGGTCTCCTACCTGACGGAACCGTTCAATCCGGCTGTACTCCGCTTAATCCGCAATGTTATTAATGCCGCGCACCAACAAGGCAAATGGGCCGGTATGTGCGGGGAGATGGCCGGTAACCTGACGGCCATCCCGTTATTGGTCGGCCTGGGACTTGATGAATTCAGCATGAGCGCAGGCTCCATTCTCTCTGCCCGGGCACTGATGAGCAGGCTAAACCGTCCGGAAATGCAAAAACTGGCAGAAGAAGCCCTGAATATGACATCGGCAGAGGAAATCAAGCAATATGTGGAAAGCAAAGTTCCTGCCGTGGCGGAACTGACTTTATAACTTCGTCCTAACCGGGATGATTCAAGAAAGAGTAAGAAAATTCTTGCTCTTTTTTTAAAGAAAAGAATGAGATGTTGTATGATGTGGATGTATGGTCTTAAATTTCAAGAGGGATACACTTCCTGTCTGAAGAAGAGACAAATCCTGTTTCCTTTTGGTTCTTCCCCTGCCCGGAGTGGAGGTTTGAGGTGGAAAAATGAACGCAAGACAAAAACGTTTGCTCACTTTTTTTCTTACAAAAGAATCGAAGTTTATTTCTATCAAAGAGCTGGCTTCCAATATGAACTGTTCGGAAAAAACAATCCGGAACGATTTTAAGGTTCTGGATAACTGGCTCATTAAGCGCTCTCAGGCTGTATTGATCCGTAAACCAAGTGCCGGGGTTTGTCTTCAGGCGGAAGATTTCGAGAAAAAACAGCTGCTGCTGGAATTAGACAAGGTGCAAGTGGATATGCTGCAGGATCACCGCAAACTGAATATAGCCAAATTGCTTTTGACCCGCGAGGAGTGGGTGACCATCCAGGAACTCGCCGAGCTTTTCTACACCAATCGAGCGGTTATCCGGGAAGATTTGGATGAACTGGATGAATGGGTAGAGCGGCATGGTCTTATTTTGGTACGCAGACAGAACTACGGCGTTAAACTGGGAGGTCCAGAACGAATGAAGCGCCGTGCCGTCTCCGCCATCGCCGAGCTTGCTCCGGCCGCACATAAAAGCAGCTTTGAATATATGGCAGACTGGTTTGCCCCTAGTGAGAGGCAGATGGCCGAAACCTGCCTGCGGAGACTCGAAAGCACACTTCCCTTCAGCTTTACGGACCTTGCCTTCCAATCTCTGCTGTTTCATGTATTGATCGCCTATCACCGGTATAAATTGGACCTTAGGCTGAATGAGCTGCCCGGCGAAACCGAAATTATCCGGCAGAAACCCGAATATACCCAGATGAAAGCGTTAATTCGGGATTTGGACACAGCCTTTGCCGTTGCCCTTCCGGAAGAGGAAATTTTAAACCTGACCCTTCATCTGTTCGGGGCCAAAATTCAGCTTGATGCTACTTTGACGCCTAAGGAACGGGAAGATTTATTGAAACAACTGGAGCCGGAAATCGTAACCTTTACAGGGGATTTGATCAGAAGAGTCAGCCAAAAGGTAGACCCTTCCCTCGTTCAGGATGAGGAACTAAGAGTTCTTCTGGCCATTCATCTTCACACAGCGGCGGCCCGGATCAGACACGGTCTGCCCATTGTGAACCCGATGCTGAAGGAAATCAAGAAAATGTACTTTTATATTCTTGAGGTCCTCTATTCTGTTCTGCCCGACCTAGAGGAGGAGTATGGAATTCATCTGCCTGAAGATGAGGTGGGCTATGTAGCGGTTCATTTCCAATCCTCTCTTGAGACGAATAGGCAGCAGCATAGAGCAAAAGCTCTTGTGGTCTGTACGATGGGAATAGGATCTCACAACTGCTACGGACTAAAATCAAACGGTCATTTACCTCTGTAGACACTGTCGCTATCTCGTCTGTTGCGGAGTTGGATAAATCCATAAAACTGTACAAGCCTGATTTCCTGATAAGCGTAGTGCCTTTAGAGGAGATTGATTTACCGGTTTGCACGATTTCTCCCCTCTTTACAGATGCCGATCAGCAAAAGCTGCAGCATTTTATAGAATCCAGGCAGAGCAGTAAACTGGCTGCACACCGTTTTCCTGTCATCCGGAGTATGCTGGACAAATCTATGATCAAGATTCACACCGAGAAAGTTCATGGAAAATATCTGCTGGTGGAGATGGCAGAACAGCTCCGTGAAAAAGGGTTCGTGAAGGAAGGATATACGGAGTCAATGCTTAAACGGGAGGCCATGTCTTCCACTTCTATCGGCGGCGGCATTCTTCTTCCACACGGAGAATATACGCTGGTGAACCGGAGCCGGGTCCTTTTGCACAAGCTGAAGTACCCTCTCACTTTAGAAAACGAATCCATTTATTTTGTGTTTATGCTGGCTTTAAAATCTGAGAATTTGGAAGGCCTGGAACAGCTATTTTATGAGCTTGGGGATATTGTGGATGATCCAGTCTTTTTGGAAAAATTAAAAGCTCAGCATACACCTGCTGACTTATACGATTGCTTCTAGAGGATACCGGATTAATAATCCGCCAATTATGGAACAAATAATCGTTAAAATAGCGGCATTTCTGTACTGAAACATGGGTGAAGTTACCGGGAAGACAACTTCACTCTTTTTCTTACCCAAGCCGATTGATTCCGTGATTAGATTGCCCTGTAATTCGCGTGACTAGATTGATTCTGTAAATTAAAAAGTGCGTTAAACTTCCGGGTTGAATTATAAATTCACTTGAAGTCTCTATTTAGAGAAATATTATTTCAGTTAAAGGCAACCCTCTGGTATACTGAAGTTAATAACTGTATTAGCCAGCTTGCAAGGAGGACAATGATATGACTGAATATAAACTTGTCCGGGAACAAGAGTGGTCTCAGGCCGTTTCTCTTGCTGACCGTGTTTTCCGGGATGACGAGCAGAAATCCATGGCGGAAGGTTTCCCGCTTGTGTTCTCTCCGGCCCTGCGCCAATCTTACGGTGCTTTTGAGGAAGGCCGGCTTGTCGCCTTCATTGGGCTTGTGCCCCATCTGATCCGGATTGGAACCGCTATCCTGAAGACCTTCTCTATTGGGGCCGTCTGTACAGACCCCGATGAACGGGGACGCGGACATGCCGGCCGCATCCTGGAGCTGGTCCAGCAGCACGCTGCGGACGCCGGGGCGTCCCTGCTGCTGGTTTCCGGCGCGCGCCCGCTTTACACACGAGCGCACTGCTACCCGTACGGCGAGATGCACCGGTACGGGTTAACTCCGGACGGCGTTGGGACCGTCCGGAAGCTGCGTGAAGGGATCACCGTCCGTGGGATGGACCCACGGATTTGTATGCCCTTCACGATTTGGCCCGCGCGCGCCGGTTCGCCTTCGAGCAGAGTCCTTACGAGTTCGCTCTCCTGCTGCGCGCGGAAGCTTACGCCAGCTGTACGAAGCTGGCGCACCGCACACTGCTTGCCGAGGAGAACGGAAAGCTGCTTGCTTTCGCTGTGATGAGCCTGCCCATCCCGGGAATCACTCCGCAAAGGGCTCCTTTCCTTGTAGAGTGGGCAGGTGATCCCTCCGTTGCGGCCGGATTGCTCATTCATGCTGTTCAGGCATATGGCCTCGAAAAGCTGGAGGCCGTTGCACCATGGCATGAACAGGAGTTTATTGAAGCGATGGACGGGATATCATACCAGATTGAACAGAACTACGGAACTATTCATGTATTATCCCCGGATCACCTACTGGAACAGCTTCGGCCCTATTGGCAGGATCAAGGGCTCTCAGATACCAATTTTCAGGTACGGCAGGAAGCAGATGGAACGTACCTGCTCGCTCTGGCAGGAAAATCTCATACCCTTACTACAGAAGAATGGGTTTCTCTGCTGTTCGACCCGGTATCCAAAGCGGATCTTCCTGCGGAATGGAAAAAGCCTCTTGCAGCCTGCTTCCCAATTCCTTTTCCTTATGTGGCCGGTCTGAACTACGTTTAGAACTTGCGAGAAGCAAGTTTCTATATTTTCTGACTCAAGTTATTTATTGATTCATATTCCTCGCAGCTTGGATTCAAGTTCACATTATAAATCACTTTTAATCCAATTGAGTTTTACAACAGTCAGGTTTACTTGTTCCACTTACTTACGATATCCCGGGCAATCCGCACTCCGCATGCACCGGCCTGGGCGAGACCGCGCGTGATTCCTGCACCGTCTCCTCCTGTGTATAAACCGCGGATTTCCGTTTCAAAATGCTCATTCAAGTGAGGGCGGGCGGAATAAAATTTGGCTTCAACCCCATAGAACAAGGTATGGTCGCTGGCTATACCCGGTGTAACATGATCCAAGGCTTCTACCATTTCAATCAGACTTTTCATTGTGTTATAAGGAAGAACCAGCCCAAGATCTCCCGGTACGGCTTCCTTGTGGGTAGGCTCAATGAACCCTTCCTTGATCCGTTTCTCTGTAGTCCGGCGGCCTTTTTTGATATCCCCGAACGTTTGAACAATTACTGAACCGTTGGATAAATCGTTCGCCCTGCGGGAAATTTCTTTCGCATATTCATTCGGCTTGTCAAAAGGTTCCGTAAATATATGAGATACCAGTAGGGCAAAGTTCGTATTCGGCGAGCCCAGTTTCTCATCCTTGTATGCGTGCCCGTTCGCCGTCATTACCCCCGTATGATTTTCCACAACCACATGTCCGCTCGGGTTGGAGCAAAAACTGCGGACAACCTGGCCCACCGATGTCCGGTAAAGGAATTTCCCCTCATATAGATGCTTGTTGATCTCCTCCATCACCACGTTGGATGTTTCTACGCGTACACCGATATCCACCTGGTTATTGATCAGCTTCAATTTATTCTTCTTCAACAGGTTGCCAAGCCATTCGGAACCGTCCCGTCCCGGCACGATAACGACTTTCTCGGCTGTAATCGTTTCTCCGTTCCGGCACACAACTCCTTTAACGACTTTCCCGTTCCTTTCTTGTTCCACAATCAGATCTTCAACTTCTGTTTTAAATTTCATGATGATCTTCGTTTCTAGCTCGCGGTAGATACTCTGGAGAATCTCCAGATTCTGTTCTGTACCCAAATGCCTCACTTGAGCACGCAGCAGCTTGAGCCCTACACCCGCTCCACGGCGCTCAATTTCTCTAACCGCAGGGGTGGTAGGGTCCGTTACATTATCAGTTGCGCCATGCTTCAGGTTAATCTCATCTACATACTTAATAAGCTCTAACACTTCGGAGGGAGGAAGATAATCCGTCATCCACCCTCCAAATTCGGTCGTGATATTAAATTTTCCGTCCGAATAAGCCCCTGCCCCGCCAAAACCGTTCGTAATTGAACAGGCCGGCAGACAGCCGCTGAATTCTTTTCTTCCCGCTGCCGGGGGACACTTCACAATGCGTTTCTCCAAAATGGGACAGTGTCTTTTAAAAATATCGTGACCTTTATCTATTAACAGCACGTTTAGCTCAGGTTGTTTTCTCGTTAATTCATAAGCAGTAAAAATTCCAGCAGGACCGGCACCTACAATTACAACATCCATATGCATCAGCCAAGTTCCTCCTTAAGATGGTATGAGTACTTTCAGCACCCTTACCGATTATACGCAAATTAAATAAAAAGTCAAATAAAATTACGAATATTATTAATAGATTTTATTTTATCGTTCGTATTTAACTCTATTGTAAGCGAATTTCGTCTTATTTTCCAGGGGCATAATCTTTTTTTAGGTAATCATCTAGAAAAAAGAAGAATTCTGAAAAGACAAGTCCAGCACTGCTAAAGAGGGTTTCTTTTGCCTAGCCCCACTCTCCCCTCCGTTCAGAAAACAAATACCGGCTTTAATCATTTAAGCTGTTCCCGGATTGATTTCTGCCTACTGATTCTGCTGATTTCAATTTTTTATCCCGTTTCTGTGTCCGTAAGGTCTGTTTAAAGTGGAGCCTGCGAATACAAAGCTCTTCCATTTATTCCTGATCCAAAGGGAGAGTGAAGCTAAGGATATGAAGAGAGCATCATTTCTTTGGACCCTCCCATTAGAAAAGGGGCTGTCCCAAAAGGTAAAAAAACCTCCATCTCCACTTTATCAGTGGATTTGGAGGTTCTATCGTGTGAAATTTGGACTGGGCCATTCATGCGAACACTTTTGAGAACAGCTCCTTCAGGTTCAGTCATTTATTTCCTAAAAATTTGTTTTCCTTTAGTTTTAAAATCTTCGAAGGCCTGTTCCGGTGTTTTTTCACCATTCAATACCGCCTGATAAGACGGTTTTTGCACCTGATCCTTGAACTGTTTAATCTTTTCCCCCACAGAAGCATCCACAAAAAGGTCGGCCGGATGTACCGCCTGTTTGAACAGTTCTGCAGCTACATTTTGATTGTCCGGATTCCCGATGCCTTTCCCTTCGAAAGCTTTGGCCTGGGATTTCCGGACAAAGTTACCTGCAAGCTGATTAGCTGAATTTCCTGCTTTGGAGCCCGTTAAATATTCCAGAACATCAAAGGTGTTTTTGGCATGTTCCTCCCCTTTGTCATTCTTCTGCTTAAAGGCCACATAGCCGTCCGCGACTACGGTTGTCTTAGGTTCACTGTTTTTCTCGTGAGGTACCGGAAGCAGGATAAACTCAATTTTTTCGCCTTTCGATTTACCCTCATCAATATCCTTATTCCGTTGCCTCAAAAGAACGTCATAGTAAGGGAATGCTTTGCTCAGCATCGCAGCTTTACTCTGATAGAACATATCTGTTCTTTTTTGCGGGTTTAAAGATACCGTCTCCTTGGGCATGACACCTTCTTTAATCAGTTCTGCAGTAAATTGCAGTGTTTTTAAAATCCGGTCGTCGTTCCATATAAATTTGCCGTCTTTGTCTACCACATCCAGCAGCCCCGCATTTCGGGAAATCATCTCCAGGAAGTCATTGGATGTTCCATCCGTTACAAAGCCGTACTGGGTCGAACCGTTGGGAAGTTTCTTGGTCAGCTTTTTACCGATTTCCATAAATTCATCCCAGGTCCAACCCTCTTTCTGAATCTTTTTGTAATCGATGCCCTCTTCTTCAAAAATCCGCTTGTTGCCTCCAAATGTCCACACTTCCGTATAAAGCGGAATTCCGTATTGTTTGCCCTGGACTTTCCCTAAATCAAGCACACCCTGATAGAAATCGTCCTTCATTTCCTGGGTCATGTATTTATCCAGCTCTAGCGCCAGTCCGGAATTGACGATTTGTCCGTTTACAGCATGGAAATATATATCAGGAGGTGTTCCCGCATTTAAAGCCACATCAAATTTTTTACTGCCTTCCTCCCAGGACAGCACCTCATATTTGATCTTAATGTTTGTCTGTTCCTTTTCATAATCTGCAATTAACTGCTTAAGCTCATCTTCGTATTTGTCATAGACGGGATAGGTCCAGACTGTGATTTCGTTCTTTTTTCCGTTTTTATCATCCCCGTCGGCGCCCCCGCTTTTACTGCATGCGGTTACAAGAAGAAACATCAAACATACCAATAAGATAAATCCGGATTTCCACTTCATATTTATTCCTCCTGTTACACAATATACAAAATATCAACGACGTTCAGTTGGGAAATTCTTGAGGCGACGTTTTGGTTTGAATAGGCTGGTATGTAAATGAATGCGATTCTTAAGCAGGCTTAGGGAAGAGCCAGCTTGCCCAAGACGGCAGAACGACGGGCACCTGTGGCTGCCGGAACATTGGTAGCTTTACCCTGTACAAACCGGTCAGCAAGCAAAGCAAAAGCCAGAGCTTCTTTGGCATCAACCGGAATGCCCAGTTCATCCGATGACAGAACTTGCTGCTCCGGCAGAAGTGTCTTCAGCATGGCAAGCAGCGTCTTATTATGTGCCCCTCCCCCGCTGACCACAATCTCTTCAATATCCATATGGGGGAAAATAAACTGCTCATAGCTTCTTGCGATGGAATGCACCGTCAATGCCGTAAAGGTAGCCAGCGTATCAGCCTGCTGCATTCCCATAGCCTCCGCTTTTTGAAGCCAAAAACGGGTGTATTCTTGTCCGAATAGTTCCCTGCCGGTTGTTTTCACTGGCTGCTCGGCAAAATAAGGGTGCCCCAGCATATTTTCGAGAAGCGTTTCCTCAACCTCCCCCGGGCCGCCCAGGCTCCCGCATGATCGTAGCTTTTGACCCCGTCTGACAGCAGAAATACAGCTTGATCGATCACCATATTCCCCGGGCCCGTATCAAAGGCGATAAGCTCCTCCATCTTGGCCCCGGCGGCAATTGCCGTACAGTTTGCAATACCGCCGATATTCTGAAGGATTCTTCCTTTAACCGGATCCCGATAGCAAATATAGTCCGCAAACGGAACCAGGGGTGCACCCTGGCCCCCAACCGCCATATCCGCCGTCCGAAAATCGCCTACTACAGGCTTGCCGGTTCTTGCCGCCAGAACGGAAATATCCCCGATCTGCAAGGTGGAGGCAACCGACCAGGGAGGTTCCGTCCCAGGGATGGGCTGATGCCAAACAGTTTGCCCGTGAGACCCGATCAAATCCACCTGTTCCATTCTGTATCCGGCCTGCTCCACAGCCGTCAGGGCCGCTTTGGCCAACAGTTCCGCCACCCAAAAATTGGCGCAGCAAATGGATCTGATATCCGATGAATCTGGGCTGCACAAAGCCTTGATCCGTTCTTGAACTTCTCCTTCATAAGGAACGGATACATAATGCAATAGTCTCATTTCCAGATAAAGACCAGGTCCGCTCAACTCGACAACAGCTGCATCGACCCCATCCAGAGAGGTTCCGGACATTAACCCTACCACAATCCGCTTTGCCTTGTTCCGCAAATTGTCCAGCATTGACTATTCCTCCTTATACAGCAAGTATCGCTCTGTATCCTGCCTCCATTGCCTTGCTTCCCGTTCCCAATCTTCCAGAATGTTTTCCAACATACCCGGAATATGAAGGGAGGTCCTGACCCTGTCGCTGCCTGTCAGCAGATCAATAAACGGCTTTCCCCCTTCCCTGAAAGGGGGAATCCATTCGAAACGGTCCGGATGTAGCTTCTGTACCTCATGAAGAAGGGTCAAACCGGTACGCACCGCCTGGTAGGAGGAAGGATCCGTGACAAACAGCTGAATCCCTTCACAAAGCTGTCCTTGATGCTTAGAGAAAGCAGGTGAAAAATAGAGCGGATGAAAATGAACTCCCGGAAGATTCCGCTCATTTAACCTCCGGGCCAGACTCCTCGAGTCTAGCCAAGGGGCACCAATCAGTTCAAAAGGTCTTGTAGTGCCTCTTCCTTCCGATAGATTGGTACCCTCAAAGAAGCAAGTTCCGGCATACACCCTGGCTGAATCTATGGTCGGAATATTAGGAGAAGGGTTCAGCCAGGGAAGCTTTGTTTCGGGAAACTCCATCCCCCTTCTCCAATTTTTAAGAGGTACAACTGAAAGCTCGTAGGGCGTATCTGTTTGCCCGTTAATATACGCGGTAAATTCCCCGATCGTAAGTCCTGTTGTAATCGGCATTGGGCAGGCCCCTACCATGGAAGTAAAACCGGACCGAAGCATACCGCCCTCTGCCTTTCCGCCGCCAAGAGGATTGGGCCGGTCCAGCACCACAAAAGTCTTCCCTTCCCGGGCACAAGCCCGCATGGTATACAGAAGGGTAGATAAGTACGTATAAAATCGGACTCCCAGATCCTGAATATCAAAAATGATCATATCTACGTGCCGAAGCATCTCTTCAGTCGGTTCTTTATGTTTCCCATAAAGGCTGAACACCGGGATGCCGAGCTCCCTGTCATGTTCGTCTTCGAACCGCCCAGGTCGGTTCGTAAGAAGAAGTGATACCGGTTGGATTCGTAAGCAGGCCTGCTCTTGCCCTTGCCGGAAACAGCGCTGCATAATCCTTAAGCTGATCGGCTCCAGTTAACACAGCATGCTTCATGAATGAAAACTCCCTTCCACGCCGGAACTCGTTTTATAGAAATTTCTTCTACTGGACAGCCTGGCCCGGATTTTCCGGATTGCTGCGGACAAGCGTCCAGTTGTCTTCTTTCGGCCCGGATTCTTCAGGGGTACGGATCAGATTTGCCGTTACCTTGTTCAGATAGATGCCCATCACTCCCGGGTATAAAGCCATAAACCCGACCACGGTAAGGACCAGCGTCACCGTAACACAGACAACCTGAAAAAAGGCCCCGATCGTATAAAGAGGATGCTTCAAAAACAGCTTGATGCTCTGGTTCACAGCACGGAAAAATCCGGTTTCCTGTTGAATGACCAGAGGTAATGTGTACAGTTGTGACACAAAAAACATGGTGACAAAATAGGTCTGGAATACAGCGAGTATAAAGTAACCCATGCCGCTTCTGCTGCCGTAATACATCCAGGATGAAACAAGAATCAGCACAAATAAGCCTATCAATAATCCAAATAGGACGGATGGAAGGTAAAACCTGATAGCCCCCGGAAAATTTTCCGGGTCCCGCCATGCTTCTTGGACAGGTAATGATGACAGCTGTACAGTACTCCCGCCATCAGGGGAAAATAAACGGCCGACAAGAGCAGGAACGCGATGGGAATCGGAAAAAAGAACCCAATTGGGATCAGCACTGCCGAGCATACCAAACTGAACAGGGCCAATCTGGTGATTTCCCGGTAAATCAGAATGCCGGATTGAACCATGATTTCACTTAGTTTACGCATGTTTTACCCTCCCCTGTTTTTTGCATGGCAAAAACATTAAAAGCTTTGTTCTGAAAAAACGGGTAACTTGGCAAGTGTTACCATACAATACGGGCTTCTGTCTCTGGATCAAAGAAATGCAGCTTGCTGGAATCAAACACGAACGGTTTATTCTCTCCGACACTTACGGATGCCTCGGGGTGCAGCCGGGCAGTGATCATTCTGTTACCGATTTTGAAATAAACGAGATTCTCCCCGCCCAAATTTTCGATAACACTGATAATCGCCCTGATTTTATTATCCTTGGACACATGCTGAGAGAAATCTTCCCCATATATATGCTCAGGACGAATGCCCAGAATAACAGGTTTATTCTGATAAGCAGCCAATGCCTTCGCCATTGGATCGGCAAGAATAAATTCCGTACCTTCTATCGTTAATTTGTTTCCTTCGATACGGGCATCTATGAAGTTCATGGCAGGAGAACCCATGAATCCCGCAACGAACATATTATTAGGCTTGTTATACAGTTCCGTCGGACTGGCAATTTGCTGGATTTCACCTTTATTCATCACTACAATCCGTTCCCCAAGTGTCATAGCCTCGACCTGGTCATGAGTTACAAACACAATCGTAGCACCTAGCCTTTTGTGCAGCTCGGCAAGCTCAACACGCATCTGAACACGAAGTTTGGCATCCAGATTGGAAAGAGGCTCATCAAAGAGGAACACCTGAGGATCCCGGACAATGGCACGGCCTACAGCAACCCGCTGCCTTTGTCCGCCACTTAACTCTTTTGGCTTGCGGTCAAGCAGGTCTTCCAAACCAAGAATTTCCGAAGCCTGCTTTACTTTTGCCTCAATTTCCGCCTTCGGACGTTTCAAGTTTTTCAATCCGAAGGACAAGTTTTCACGGATTGTCATATGGGGGTAGAGGGCATAATCCTGAAAGACCATGGCAATATCCCTGTCCTTAGGATGAAGAGTATTGACCAGCCGGTCCCCGATGTAAATATCTCCCGAGGTTTGCCGCTCCAAACCGGCAATCATTCGCAGCGAGGTCGTTTTTCCGCATCCGGAAGGACCTACAAACACAACAAATTCTTTATCTTCAATGACAAAGCTGGAATTGGAGACCGCTTTAAACGTCCCTTTCTTCTCGTCTTCAAACACTTTTTCTATCTGATCAAACACAACGCGTGCCATAACTAGTCCTCCTCCGGGTTCATCAAGTTTGTTCACTGGCTGCAAGCGGCTTTGTTCGGGAAGTCCGGACGTATCCGGCTTTTATCCTTTAACAGCACCTATCGTAATTCCTTGCAGGAAGTAGCGCTGGAGCGCAAAGAATAAAATGATCATCGGCAAAGCCCCGATAGTCGCTCCCGCCATAATCGCCCCGTAGTCCGTAGACTGGGCGAACTTAAAGCTCGCAAGCCCTACCTGAATGGTTCTCATCTCACTTGTTTTGGTAACCAGGAACGGCCAGAAGAATTCATTCCACTGCGCCACGAAGGTGAAGATGGCAAGAACGGCCAATCCCGGTTTAGCCATAGGAAGAATGATTTTATAAAAGATCCGGAATTCGCTGCATGCATCAATTCTGGCAGCATGAATCAATGAGGTTGGCAGCGTGGACATATACTGCTTCATTAAGAATATGTTCCCTACTGTTACAATAGACGGCAAAATAATAGCCGTATAGGTGTCTCCCAGTTCAAACACGTTAATCATCAGTATGTAAAGCGGAATCAAGGTAACTTGGGAGGGAATCATCATCGTGGAGAGCAGAACCCAGAAAATCGTATTTCTTCCCGGAAATTTCAGCTTCGCGAACGCATAACCGGCCAAAGAGGCAAAGAATACGTTTGTAATTGTAATGACTCCCGCTACAATTACAGAGTTAAGGAGCCAGCGCAAGGCCATTGTCTGATTGAAAAACCGCTCATAGGGAGCTACGGACCAGACCGATGGGATCATCTGCGGTTCATAGGTGGCGGAACTCAGTGAATCCTGAAACGATCCGATCATCATCCAGTAAAGCGGGATAATGGTAGTGAGGGCCCAAACAAGCAGCAGGAAGACGGCGATGCTTTTCCAGACTGTTTTCGTTTTTAAATTCATTTGGTGTACCCCCTAGTACTCGATGTCCGTGGAAAAATACTTAAACTGCAGCACGGAAGTTACAATAATCATGGCAGCCAGGACAAACGATTGGGCAGATGCCAGGCCGAAATCATTAAAAACAAACGCGGTTTCATAAATCAGATAAGCTATAGTCGCAGTGGCAAAGTTAGGCCCGCCCTGAGTCATCAAATACACGCTGATGAAAACCTGAAAGGATGTGATAACCCCCATTACCAGCAAATATAAAGTGGTCGGCTTTAGTAAAGGCCAGGTAATCTTGGTGAATTTGGCCCATCCGCTTGCATGGTCAATATCTGCGGCTTCATACAGAGATTTGGGGATTCCCCCATCGCAGCCAGATACAAAATGATCCCGCTTCCGTGTGCTCCGAGATACGTCATTAACATAAGGGAAAATAGGGCTGTATTGGATTGCCCGAGCCAAATAACCGGATCTATGCCAAACAATACGAGGAACTGATTCAGCATTCCTGATGGTGTCGGGTCGAAAAATGCCAACCATACCAGAGAAATAGTTACACCGGAAGCCACGGCAGGCAGATACAGGACGGCTTTAAAAAAGGTCTGCCAACGGTATCGGAGATGAAATATGAAGAATGCCAGCATAAAGGTAATCGCGATATTCACAGGGACAGTACCAATTGTAAAAATGACCGTATTCCGGATTGATTTCCAAAATACTTCGTCCTGGAACATGTACTTGTAGTTAGCCAAACCCACCCAATCCGAACCCAAAATTTTATATTTTTGAAAACTCATCAGGAAAGCGGTAACCACCGGATAAAGCGTAAAAACAAGAAATAATAAAACAGGAATTAAAATAAAAAGGTACACCCAGCCGTAGTCCCGCCAAAACTGGTTCAGGCGGGACTGGGGCTTTTGCAGACGGACCGGTGACGGATCGGATAAAGCTGAATTAGACGGCATATCGGTCCTCCTGTGCTTCATTATTGTTTAAACATCTGACTTCCTTTGGTTTTATATTCTTCCGCTGCCTGTTCGGGAGTCTTTTCTCCGCTCAGCAGAGCCTGGAAGATCGGGTTTTTCCATTTGTTCCCTGAACTTCTTCATATTGGCGGAAACTTCTACATCAATCTTCAGATCAACCGGGTAATGCCACATAGCCTTCCGCCTGGATTCTCTTCCAGTCAATCCCGGCTTCTTCCAGCATTCGTTTGTTGCCGCCCCATGCCCATTGGAAGGTGTAAATTGGAAGCCTGTATTGTTTGCCTTGAATTTGTCCAAGCTCGAGCATGCCAGGATAGTAATCATCTTTGTATACCGGATAAGTCCAAACCTCGACGTTGTCCTGCGCCTGTTTACACGGCCGCTGAAACAGGCATACCCTTACATTACTTTACACAAGCCCCTCCATTCACCCGCCGTCAGCGCCGCTTGGCTAGCCCATTATCGCCTTGCACAACTGAATTAAGAGGTGTTGTTTGATATGAGCAACCTACTGAATGAACTGACTACGGAACAAATAAATGAACATATACGGAATATTGACCAGCTAATCTACTCTGGAAATTGTAAAGAAAATCAATCAGGAGGATCATCAAATTGCAGGGGTCATCCAAAATCTGCTTCCCGTTATTGCGGATGCCGTTTATCTGATCATCGCTTCCTTCAAACAGGGGGCCGCTTATTTTATGTGGGGGCCGGGACTAGTGGAAGACTCGGTATCCTCGACACTTCCGAATGTCCTCCTACTTACGGTACGCCTCCTTCCATGGTAAAGTATATGCCAATCTTATGGCAGATCTTCAGCCGGCTAATGAAAAACTGGTGGCCGTCCTCATTCATAAACCATATTTCTTCTGGATATACTTGAGTCATGAAGAAATAGGGGGGATTTCATGCATACACTTTGGAAAGGCGCTATAAGCTTTGGACTTGTACATGTTCCTGTCAAAATGTTTTCAGCCACAGAAGCTAAAGATATTTCCATGAGATATCTCCACCGAAGATGTAATACTCCGCTTTCCTATGTCCGAAAATGTTCGACTTGTGAGACAGAAGTGGAGTGGGCCGAGATTGTGAAAGGATATGAATATGAACCGGGTCGCTTTGTCCTCTTTGAAAAAGATGAGTTGGAGAAAATAGCCGGAGAAGTCAATAAAGAGATCAAAATACTTGATTTCGTCAATCTGACGGATATCGACCCGATTTATTTTCAAAAGACTTACTATCTATCCCCGGGGGATACCGGCGCCGGAGCCTACAATCTGCTGCTGGAATCCATGCGTCAATCAGGGAAGATCGGCATTGCCAAAGTTTCCATTCGTTCTAAAAGCAGCCTTGCTGCCATTCGGGTAATTGAAAATTGCATCGCTATGGAAACTATTTTTTACCCGGATGAAATTCGGCCAATTCAACAGGTGCCTAATTTACCGGAAGCCGTGTCCGTTAACGATAAGGAACTGGAGATGGCGAAAATGCTGATTGAACAGCTTTCCACTCCCTTTGACCCTGAAAAATATAATGATGATTATCGTCATGCGCTTATGGACGCCATTCAACAGAAGGTATCCGGTCAAGAAATCCAGGCCGCACCGGAACAGCCGAAAACGAATGTTATCGACTTGATGTCTGCCCTTCAAGCCAGTCTTGAAGCGGTAAAACCAGCCGAGCCGGCTGGTGGTAAACCTAAGGCAAAAACGACCCGAGGGTGCAAAAAGGCGAAAGAGACGGTATCCTAGCATGCTTCTTCCCGCCGAGCCGATGATTCCCATTTCACGGGATACTTTGCCGCATGGTAAAGAATGGGGCTACCAGCTGAAATGGGATGGTGTTCGTTTACTTGCCGCTGTGGAAAAAGGGAAGGTTGAATTATACTCGCGGAAGCTTCTGAACAAAACATCCATATACCCGGAAATTGTCCATCAGCTTCAACATTATAAGGCTTCAGGTTCCTCCTTCTCTGTATCCAAAGGAACCTATTTACTTGACGGAGAAGCTGTTGTGTTTGACCCGGTTAAGCAGCGTCCTGTATTTCAACGCATTCTTCAACGGGAACGAAGCCGCCGCCCTTTGCAAACTGAACCCCCGCTTTTTGTTTTGTTTGACCTGCTTCAGGAAGGGGACGAGGATCTCCGTCCTCTTCCTTATCAGGAAAGGCATGAGCGTCTTACTGCCCTATTTCCGGAGAAACATCCCCAGCTTTTTGTAACGGATTTATTTCCTGATGGAAACCAGCTTTGGGAATGGGTGAAAGAAAACGAATGGGAGGGGGTAGTCAGCAAAAAGTTATCCTCCTCCTATAAAGAGGGGAAGAATCACCAGGATTGGTTCAAGAAAAAAACCGCATTGGTACTTGAAGTAACAATTGTAGGAATAACTATTCGGGGCGGACAGGCTGCCAGTATGGTAATGATATATGAAAGCCAGTATCTGGGAAGGGTTTCCTTGGGGCTTAATACGAGACAGAGGCAAATTTTGCTGGAATATGGCAAGCAGTATACAGCAAGCTCTTCCCCTTTTAATACGAAGCCGGCAGATTTGAAAAAGGAAACGGTACTTTGGCTATCAAAACCTTTCCAATTGGCTGTTACCGGCCTGGAAATTACCTCTGCAGGGCTTCTGCGTCATCCGAAAATGCTGGAATTTCCGTTTTCAGAGCCCGCAGGCGGGCAGAAATCATCAACTTGATCAGGAAGGAAGGGATATCCGGTGACGACGGTTCCCCAAAAAACATGGAAATCGGTAAAAGGGAAAATCGAGATAGAGGGACACGAGCTAACCATCACGAATCCCGATAAGCCTTTGTGGCCGGAAGCAGGGGTTACCAAGCTGATGTATCTGGAAAAACTGATTACCCTGTCCCCTTACCTGCTTAAATATTGCAGAAACCGTTATTTAACCACAATCCGCTACCCTCATGGGATTCACGATAAATCATTTTACCAGAAAAATTGTCCTGAACCGGCCCCTGCATTTGTCCGTACCGCTAACCTGGAAGGGATACGTTATGTAGTTCTGGATTCACTTCCTCCTGATCTGGCTGGCTAATTTGGCCTGCCTGGAGTTTCATCCTTCTTTTCATTATATAGGAAGCATACTGCCGGCCGAGTGGGTCATTGATATTGATCCCTCATTGGAAGAAGAACCGCGTATCATGGAGGCGGCTGAAATTATTGGGGATATTCTCGATTCTCTTCAAATCCGGTCCATTCCCAAAACTTCCGGAGCCACCGGTGTGCAAATCTACGTTCCTATCCGGCAGGGTTATACATTCGAGCAGCTTCGCAAACTAGGAGGGTTTATTGCCTCTTTCGCCGTACAGAAATCCCCCAAACTCTTTACAGTGGAACGGCTGAAGAAAAACCGCGGCGACCTTATATATATTGATTATCTTCAGCACTGGTACGGTAAAACTATCTCAGCCCCATATACTCCAAGAGCGAAGCCGGCTGCCAGCGTGTCCACTCCCCTGCTTTGGGAAGAAGTAAGCAAACGGGTCCATCCGAGTGAATTTACCCTGCTTAATATTGGAGAACGCCTGCAACAAAAAGGAGACTTGATCGAGCAAGTCCCCCTGCAAAATTTGGATCCTGTCCTCAGACGTCTTCCTTAATCCTTACACTCTGCTAAAAGAGAGGATCTATCATATGGGCCATCGCCTCTTTGACTTTCTGGAAACGCGGGCGTTTCTCAAATTGAGAAGGTATAATTTGAATGCTGTCTTTTAAGTCGTTTATGAAATCTTTGTGCAGCCGTTCGATCGTTACCTTGTCAAACAACAGGGCATTAATTTCGAAATTATTGTAAAAGCTGCGGACATCCATATTGGCGGAACCGACCGAGGCAAACAATGTATCGACAATGATGATTTTCGCATGAATGAATCCCCTCTGGTACTGATACATTTCTACGCCGGAGTCAAGAAGTTCCTGAACATAGGATAAGTTGGCATATTGAACAATTCTGGAATCATTCACACCCGGAATAATAATTTTCACATCTACTCCGCTCATAGCGGCCGTCTTAAGCCCCATCAAAATAGCTTCGTTCGGAATAAAATAAGGTGATGTAATATAAATTCTCTTTTTAGCTGTTGTAATGCCCCAAAAATGGATTCAAGAATGGAGTCCCATTCCCCATCCGGTCCGCTGGGGATCACCTGAACAGCCTTGGTTCCCGGGCATTGATGTTCCGGGAAATACTTGGAGTCACTCAGCTTTTGATTGCTGACAAAGGACCAGTCTGTCAAAAACGTCTGCTGCAGGTAATAGACGGAATCGCCTTCTAGCTTCAAATGGGTATCTCTCCAGAAGCCCAACTTGGGGTTTCCCCCCAGATACTCATCCCCAATATTCATGCCGCCAAGAAATCCAATTTTGCCGTCTACAATCAGGATTTTCCGGTGATTCCGGTAATTCATCCGTTTATCAAAAAAGGCGAACAAAACAGGCAAGAAACAGTAGACTTCCACTCCGGCTTTCTTCAGCTCATTCACGTAAAACCCGGATAATTTGTAGCTTCCGATGCCATCAAAAATAACCCTGACCTTAACCCCCTGCAGAGCTTTCCTGATTAGCAGCCGTTGAAACTGTTTTCCTATCTCATCGTGCCTGATGGTATAAAATTCAAAATGAATATGATCCTCGGCCTTTTCTATCTCTTCCATCATACTGGTATAAGTGGAAGCCGCATTCTTAAGCACCGTCACCTCATTATGCTGGGTAATTGGGGAACCTGGAATACTGTACAGCAAGGCGAACAATCTGGGCTCTTCCAGGATTGTTCCGGAGTACTTGTCTTTTTCAATCTTGATCGAACGGGATTGTCGAACCAGTTCCCTCTTCAGTTCATCCAGCATTTTGTAGCCTTTTTTACGCTGGACTATTTTTCTCTGTGTATATTCCTTGGCCAAAAAATAATACATGATAAATCCGATAAGCGGAAAAACAAACAGGATCATCAGCCAGGCCATAGCTTTGGAAGGGTGCCGGAATTCACTCACCAGAATTGTGATAATTTGAAATATAAACAGAAGTAAAACGATGACAAGCCACAACAAAGCCGGAGTCTCTCCCTTCCCTCTCTTTAACTTGCTTTTATTGTAATACAAGAATGGGAGAAAGAGAACATGGTTCCCTCTGGCATACAAAACATGGTATAATGGCGATTAACCTTAATCTGCCGTGTTCGAACCGTAAGGAGGGATACAGGTGAGCCCGCAGACTATTTTATTTGATTTGGATGATACACTGATTCACTGCAATAAATATTTTGATATCGTACTGGAACGTTTTGGTAAAATCATGATGTCCTGGTTTTCGGAATACAGTGTCCGGGAGACCGAAATACGGGAGATGCAGCTTGAAATTGACCTGGCCGGCGTACACGTCCACGGACTCAAAGCCGAGCGGTTTCCCCAGTCACTGGCGGAGACATATGAACATTTCTCCAAAAAATGCGGAAGACCTGTTCATTCCGGGGAAATCGAGCAGCTGCTTGAGCTTGGAAACAGTGTCTACGTGCATTCCATCGAGCCTTATCCGGACATGGAACAAACGCTGGATCAGCTCACTTCGAGCGGTCATGAGCTGTTTCTGTATACGGGAGGGGATCCATCCATTCAGATGAGAAAGGTTAGGGATGGAAATCTCGAACGGTACTTCAAAGATGTATTTATTGCTCTGCATAAAACAGTGGATTTCATGGACTCATTGCTAACGAGCCAGCACTTCGACAGACACCGTACCTGGATGATCGGCAACTCTCTGAGAACGGATGTAATGCCGGCTCTGGAGGCCGGTATCCATGCCATCCATATCCCGGCTATGCTGGAGTGGAAATATAATGTGGTGGACATTACCGCAAAGCCAAAAGGTGCCTTCTATCAGCTTACTGCGCTCCGGGAAGTACCTAATGCCATACACTTGTACTCATCAAAGACCGCGGGTCTGTAGGCCCCCGGTCTTTTTGTCATACAGTCATTTTTAAAAACCGTATTTATTTAGACACTAATATCTTGGTTATGTTTCATTTTATTTTTTGGAGAAACATAACTATGTGATACCATTCCAAGCATTATTATAAACATACCGCACCAAGATAAAACAGAAGGAAGTGGAGAAGATAATAAAACTAATTCTCCAAGAACAGTGAAAAGTACTTCCATAGATTGAGTTGCTTCTACAGTGGCCAGCTTTTGCATATCCCCTCTTACCATATCAGTTGCTTTGAAAAATAAAACCGTTGCTATTACCCCAGAACAAACGGCAACTAAAATAGATTGTACCGTTTGATCTTTACTTGGTGCTCCTGTTGTAAAAAAACCATACAATGACAATAAAAACCAAAATGGCAAGCTTGCTAATGTCATTCCAAGTACCCGCTGATAAGCATCCAAACGCTCTCCGCATATCTCCATCATTTTACGATTACCAAGCGGATAAGCAAATGAAGCGACAATTACAGGAATAATCCCTAACAAGATATCTTTTACAGCAAGATATTTAGTTTGTTCCACTTGCATAAGGACAATACCAAGAAGAATGATAAGTGACATTGCCATACCTTTTACCGGTATTTTACTTCTTTTCTTAAGAGGGCCGTCTGATGTTTGAATTGTTTCGAAGAAAAGAGGAGCTAATAAAGAACCTGATATGATTGTAATTTGCCAAGTCCCGGCAATTATCCATCCTGGTGCATGTGCAGCCGCAAAACATAATGGAGCATAGAATAGACCAAATCCCATAAAACTCCATAAAAACCATTATCCCGGATTTTCCCCCATAACTTGGAATAACGGGCGTAGTTTTTTCCTGCTCATGACAATAAGTAACAGGAATGGGACCATGAAAATAAACCTTAATGAAGCACTCCATACCCAGTTGCCACCTGATAACTCCATTGCTCGATTAAGTATAAATGTAAAAGCAAAAAAGAAAGCTGAACAAATACCTAAAAAAATAGGACGCAATTTACCTACCTCAATCTATTTCATAAATTAGTAACTCTCCAAGACTTAACCAGTTTTGTTCCATAAGACGGGCCGTTGTTTCCCTGTCATTATTTTTACAAGCCTCTATAATTTGCTGATGCTGCTCTACTGACTTCAGGCCATTTATAGAAGTAAATTGAGAAATTTCGAGACGCTTAATCTTGGATATACTTCGTTCTAGCGCCCGGATAATTTCAGGATTTCCCGCCACATCCAAAAAAACATTGTGAAATAACTCATCAGCTTCAATTGCTTTTATAATATCTTTTTTCTCAACAGATAATAGTAAAGCCTTATTGCTGAATTCTAATTCTTCAATATCCGACTCTTTTAATAACGGAACTGCTAAACGAGCAGCTAAAGAGTGTAAAACTGCTACAACAGTAAATGCATGTTTCGCCTCCTCAAGATTTAATGGAGCAACGCGAGTAACCGAACCCGGAATAGATTCAACAAGTCCTTCATCCTCAAGACGTTTCAATGCTTCTCTAACAGGAGTACGGCTAATTCCGAATTTTTCAGCTAATTCTTTGTCATTTAAACGCTGCTCAGGTTGTAATTCTAGGGTAACAATTGCTTTCTTTAAAGTTAGATATACTTCATCTCTAAAAGACATACGCTTAATTGGTTTAATAATATCCTTTTCCATAAAACTAATATATCACATATTGGTTTTATGTTCAAATTAGGTAAGTTATTTCGGTTCACCTAAACAAGTATGTCCAAATTATGCTATAGTGGAGATAAATGTAAAAACCAGAGTAAAGAGGGTGAATCAATACATGTCGGAGGAGACTTTACCAGCTTTTAAACATTCCGGGTACGGAATTGCATCCTTTTTTATTTCACTTATTTGCGGGTTGTCCTGTGTAATTCTTTTAGTCGTTTTTTTTACGGCTGTACAAAAATATCTTCCGGGAGACCTCGCCCCGACCGGCATCCTGACTCCGGAACAGCAAAAAGCGTTTATGGAAGCGGTAACCACCAGCATTGAACTAAAATCACTTTTTTATACTTTCTTTGTTATCGCAGGAATTGATGTTGTCGGATTCGGTTTCGGCATTGCCGGTCTTTTTCAAAAAAACCGCAAGCGTGCCCTGCCGATAATAGGCATTATTTTCAGTATTCCTGTAGTGCTGCTATTTTTCGGTACTTTGGTCTAATCACAGCACCGAGCTTGGCATAGAAGCCAGGCTTTTTTTCATTTTCAGGTCTTTAATCATTAACCCCGGGCAATCAAAATGAACCATTCGTCCATTTCGTAGAAGGTGAAAACGTGGTATCATAGCAGAGACCTTTTTTTAAATCTATAAAGACCACAGATATGGGTAAAAGTCCCTGCATGAAGCACGTGATGTTCCATATAACTCTAGAAAGCAAACTTACTGTAAGGGGGCTGCCTTATTTTGGCTAAATTATATTTTCGGTACGGAACTATGAACAGCGGAAAATCCATTGAAGTACTGCGTACCGTACACAATTATGAAGAGCAGGAGAAAAAAGTGCTGCTTTTTACACCTGCCATTGATAATCGTTATGGTAAAGGCATTGTGACTTCCCGGATCGGCATGCAAAAAGATGCCATCGTGATTGAATTGGATACCACGATGTATGAACTGGCGGAGCGGGAGCGTCCAAACTGCATTTTAATTGACGAAGCCCAGTTTCTGAATAAGAATCAGGTCATGCAGCTTGTCCGGATTGTGGACGAATTGGATATCCCTGTCATTGCCTATGGACTGCGGGCCGATTTTCAGGCTAAACTTTTTGAAGGAAGCTACCATCTGCTTACACTTGCTGACAAGATTGAGGAAATAAAAACGGTCTGCTGGTACTGCGACAAGAAAGCCACAATGAATATGCGCTGTAAAGATGGGGAGCCTATTTTTCACGGTGAACAAATTCAAATTGGCGGGAATGAAAGCTATATCCCCGTTTGCCGGAAGTGTTATTTCGAACGGAAAAAGAAATCGGAAACCTCCTGACCTAGCCGCATATTGAAGGGTTGGCGCACAGATGGTCGCCTAATTGGATACAGCCTGTCTGTGAGCATTTCCGTCAAGTTCTATAGGAAAAGGTGAGTTCTTTGCGAAAAAAAAGAATCCTGATATTGTCGGAAGGCTTTGGAACCGGCCATACCCAGGCTGCCCATGCCTTGTCCTTCAGGTTGCGGCAGATGAATCCCGGATTGAATACCCGGGTCATGGAGTTAGGGGCTTTCTTGCATCCTACTCTGGCTCCCTGGATTTTTTCGGCTTACCGCAAAACGGTAAGTTTACAACCGAAATTATACGGTCTATTATATCGGAATCAGTATCAAAAATCGTTAAACCGGTTTGCCAAGCTGGCGCTGCACCGGATCTTTTATGCCCAGGCATCCACCATTATGGATCAGCTTAAGCCTGATCTGATTGTGTGCACGCATCCGTTTCCGACGATTATTGTATCCCGTTTGAAGCAATCGGGGCTAAACGTACCGCTCTGTACACTCGTGACGGATTATGATGCACACGGAACCTGGATGGCTTCCAATGTAGACAAATACTTCGTCTCAACGGAAAAAGTACGGCAAAAATTTATAGAAAAAGGCGTAGACCCGGACAAAATTGAAGTTACCGGAATTCCTGTTCATCCCAGTTTTCAGGAGAAGCATGACAAACAGGCCATCCAAAAGAAATTTGGCCTTAAAAACATGCCCACAGTGATGATTATGGGGGGCGGCTGGGGAATGCTGGGGAAAGAAATGCTGGACCGGATTGCTGTATGGCGGGACCAGATTCAATTCCTGATATGCCTCGGCACTAATGAGAAGGCCCGGAACTTATTAATGGAGGAACCCTCCTATACCCACCCGAATATTCATATTTTCGGCTATACCAATGAAATAGACAAACTGATGGAAGTGTCCGATCTGTTAATTACCAAGCCAGGTGGAATGACATGTACAGAAGCTATGGCTAAAGGGATTCCGATGCTCTTTTACCGGTCGATACCCGGACAAGAAGAGGAAAACTGCCAATATTTCACTGAGCAAGGGTTTGGTGAAGAGATAACTTCATTCGAAACGGTACGAATCTGGTTTTACAAGTTATTGGAACAGTCCACAGAGTTGAAACAGCAGCGGGAGCATCGCAGGGAAGCGGTGAAATTGTGGAGTGAGGACTGTCCGAACACCATTCTGGCTATGCTGGACATGACTGCCGACGTCTCGGTCCCTCTTTCATAGAGGGACTTTTATCTTGTCCAAATCAGCCGAAATATCAATCTTCCTGTTTTTTAAGGCATGACCGCGAACAATCCCGAATACATATTTCATAAATCCGATATGGAAGGATGGTCCCTTATGGTACTGGGTAGAGCAAAAAGTACGGAAATTAGAACCACCGAAACACTGATCGGAGAGGGCACGTTATGCGACGGTAAGCTTCAAGCAGACTATAACATCCGGCTGGAAGGGAAATTCAAGGGAGAGATTGACTGTAAAGCAGATGTGACCGTAGGCGAGCAGGCAGAGCTTCAATCTAATATTCAGGGCATAAATGTGGTGATTGCGGGTTATGTGAAAGGAGACATAACTGCCAAGGAAAAACTGGTTATCACAAGCTCCGGACAATTAGAAGGCAACATCCAGGCGAAGGGGCTTGTTATTCACGAGGGGGGCCTTTTCCAAGGCATAAGCTTTATGACGGACCGTGAAGAAAATTCCTCCAAAATCGTGCAAGCCTCCGCACATAAGCAGCAGAAGAAGGAGCAGCATAAACAAGAGCAGCAGGTTGCAAGCGGCACCTAGGTCCCGGTTGCCAGGCTCCCGTCCAGACAGTTCATGTTGAATATGGAGGGATTTTTCCTTTGGGGTGACTCCGTAAATTTCGGGAAACCTTGAAACACCCAAAATTTCCTTGTAAAATACAATTAACAGTTCCCACCACGCCTCTTAACAATGCGTACCAAGGTGGGCCTTTTCATTTATTGGACGTCTCCTCTTTATTTCTTTTCCTTTTTCACTTCTTCCAATAAAGAAGTGTCTATAAATTTACTCAAATCCAGCTCTGCAGGCTTCACATTTTTGATAAACCCGTTCTCAATAGAGACCTGCGCCATTTCTTCCAGTACGTTTTTGGAAACATCCGGGGTCAGATGCAGCCGGGAAATGGCTGCTTTGATCAAGTCCTGCTCCAATCCTTTCCCGCTCAGCTTTTTCAATTGATTATTGATCAGTTCATACGATTTATCCGGATTTTGCTTAATAAATTCGATGGCTTCGATATTGGCTTCAACTGCCTGCTTAGCCATTTCTTTATGATTGTTCAAAAAGTCATCACTCGCAACCAGAATCGTAAGCGGGTAGTCCCCATTGTGTGGAGGGATTTTATCCCAGTCCAGCAGAATGGTGCCCACTCCCTTATTTTCCATTTGTGTACCCCACGGCTCCGGAATCAAAGTAGCATCGACTTCCTTTTGTTTCATTGCCACAAGAGTATCTGTAGGGGCTCTGGTGATGATTTCCACACCCGACTTATCAGAGTTGCCTCCAGAAGTTGGCCTTCAGTAAATCCGTCTTTGAAGGCTTGCAGGGTTTGAAGAACGGAAGGGAACTTCCATCCCCAGTCGAAAATTCTATATCCCGCTTCCCATGCTATCAGCAGCAGAATGAGAAACAAAGTTCTTCTTAATGCTGTATTCATCACCCACTTCCTCCTTCATGACTTTCTCCAGCTCGTCTGCCAGCACACGCGTAACTGCCTGTTCTACATGATGGAGCACGCTGTCTGAGGCATCCCGGGGTCTGGCTGCCTGGACAGCAAACTCCTTCTTGATCGTACCCGGCCGGGTGGACATCACGCGTCTGCTCGTCCAGGGGCAAAAGGATCTGTTCCTTGGCCCGTTCCTGCCTTTCTTTTTGGCCTATGCCTTTTTGCTTCAGCCCAAACGCCACATTATCCAAAACCGTCAGCCAAGGGAACAAGGCATGATCCTGAAACACAACCACACGGTCGGAGCCTGGTCCCGTAACCGGCTTGCCGTCGACTTCAATGCTTCCTTGTTCAAAGGGTTCCAAACCCGCTATCATATTTAACACCGTTGATTTCCCACAGTCTGAAGGACCGAGCAGGGAAACAAATTCCCTTTGTGAATGGACAAAGTGACATCCTCCACCGCTGTGAAGGAATGGCCTCCCCGCTGATGGAAGTTTTTTTTACTTGATGTATGCGAATCATAGCTTCACGCTCCTGTCAGGGTATAGTAGGAAGAATCCAATATTTATGCCAACTTATTTTATCGGAATTATCGATTTTGTCAACCTAAAATTTACATTTCTTCTCCGTTCTTCTCCATACAGCCCTTTATCTTTGATGAAAAAAAGGTATCCGCCACGACCCTTACGTCACTCTCCCCTTTACTCAGAAAAAGGAGAAAAACGCTCATCAAAAAACATTCCATACTTACGCGGCGTGCCGAGACTAAATCAATTCTGAATGAGAGGGATAGTGAAGCCAGACCAGCTTATGGACAGATCTCCATCGTAAAAAAGACCTCGCGTCCCGCCTTATCGTGGCGTTACTGAGGTCATTCTCTCGTCCAATTTTCTCAATCTTTCAAAAGTGTTCCTTCCAAAATTACCTTTCATACTCCGTCACAACCAGCACATCCATATGCCTGGCTCCTCTAAGCAGCCGTTTAACCAGCGATCCCTGCCATCTGTCTCTCCAGGAAGGGCTGCAGGATTTCCCCAGGATCATCTGGGTGCTGTTGTACTCGTTGGCTTTAGCCAGCAAAAGATCAGCCGGATCTTTCTTACCCTGCCCTGTTATGACCTCGAAGCTGCCGCCAAGCCGTTCTGTCAGTCCCTTCAATTCCTTCAGACGCGCTTCGTCTTCCATCCCGCTTCCATGATGAAGATAAGCTACGTGCCACCGTGCTTTTAATCGGAAGGCGATGCGGAAACCCCGGCGGATAATCCGTTCGGCATGGTCATTAAGCTTCACACAGACGAAAATAGTCTCTTCCCTCCGCCAGGGGCCCCTCAGGGATTCTTTACGCTCCCAGGATTCCAAGCGTTCGTCCACATCATCGGCAATTTCCCGGAGTGCCAGTTCTCTAAGTGCAATGAGATTGCCTATTTTGAAAAAATGGCCTAGCGCCTGTTCCACTTTTTCCATGCTGTAAATCCTTCCTTCTTTCATCCTCTGCCGGAGGGTCTGCGGAGGTACATCAATCAATTCCACTTCGTCCGCCATCCATAGAATGCTATCCGGCACGGTTTCCCGGACCCGGACCCCCGTAATCTGCTCCACAGCGTCATTCAGACTTTCCAAATGCTGTACATTCACAGTGGTAATAACGGAGATCCCGGCATTTAATATGTCCAGCACATCTTCAAAACGCTTATTATGCCGGCTCCCCGGCACATTCGTGTGAGCTAACTCATCAACCAGTACCACATCAGGAGCACGCTCTATAATAGCATCGGTATCCATCTCTTCCAGTGTCGTTCCACGATAATCGATCTTCCGCCGGGGAATCATCCCCAGATTTCCAAGCTGCTCTGCCGTTTCTCTACGTCCATGGGTTTCCAAAAGCCCGACTATGACATCAATCCCCATGCGTGCCAGGTCATTCCCTTCCCTTAGCATGGTATACGTTTTGCCAACACCGGGTGCAGCTCCAATATAGACTTTGAATACCCCCCGCCTGATTTTCTCGATTTCCTTCTGCATTTCCTGCTTGCTGTGCCTGCGGTACAGTTCGGCCTTTTTTGTCCCCACTTTCCGTTTGGCTGGTAATATCCGTTCCCCGTCCCGTTCTGCCCGGTCCGCCACAACGAATAAGTCGGTCCTGGTCATTTTCCGCAATATATCATTGATAATCGATCCCTGCCAAAGCTCCTGTATGCGGGTATGTTTCGAATGTCCCAGAACGATGCGGGTTACACTGTTTTTCATAGCATAGTCCAGCAAACTGTCCGCAAGTTTTCTCCGCCCGGGAAAAGGCAATTCCACGAAGACCGCCCCGATTTTGTCCACCAGTTTTTTCAGGGAACGCTTAAAGGCAGCCTGCTCCTTGCTTAACGGTTTTCCCGTATGCTGAAAGCAGATTACATATAAATCCCCGTTCAGCCGGTTAGCAATTTGTTGTCCCCTGCGCACATAAATCGATCCGTTCCAGTGATACTGGGTAGATACGAGAATACGCTCTCCGGCCCCGGACGGACCGGACAACCCTTTGCTTTTCCGGTATTTTTCCAAAGAGCCGTTTACATCCTCCGCCACCAATCGTAAAGCCAGTTCCCGCAGGACACCGATGTTTCCTTTCAGAAACAAATGATGTTCCTTTTGCCCGGGCAAATTCCCTTCTTCCAACCGTTTCAGAATCGTTTCCGGCGTCACATCGATCAACCTTACCTCATCCGCCATCTCCAATGTACCGGAAGGGACCGTGGTTTTTACTTCAACGCCAGCCAACTTGCGCGCCAGTTCCCGTACTCCTTCGAGCTCATATACATTAACAGTGGTTATAACGCTGATTCCCTTTTCCAATAAAAATGAGATATCACCTAGCCGGGTAGGAAAAAGGGCTCCTTGCCTGTTGCGGTGAGCCAATCCGTCCACAAGCACTACTTCAGGGTTGCGTTCTACCAAAGCTACCAGGTTCAGATCCTGTTGGATGACTCCGTCCTTTGTCCAGTCAATGCTGGGGATTGTCTCCAGGCCACTTGCCTGCCGGGCCGTTTCCGGCCGGTTCAACGTGCTGACCGCACATAACACTACATCAATCCCGTTCTCCTTCAGGCTCTGCGCCTCGCGAAGCATATGGTAGGTTTTACCTGACCCGCTCACTGCCCCAAGATAGATTTTTAACCGTCCCCGGTTGATGTCTGAAATGGATTGCAGAATTTCCTCGGGTGTTTTACGGCGGAATTCCTCCATATCGTTATCTCCTATTCCTATCCATTGATCAGCTGTTTCAAATCGATATTCAGTTCCAGCACATTGACGCGCGGTTCACCGAAGATGCCAAGGTCTCTTCCCTGTGTATGGCTTTGTACCAATTCTTCCAGCTTGGCTGTACTGATGCCTGTCTCTTTGCTGATTCGCGGGATCTGCACTTTGGCTGAATCCGGTGTTATATGAGGATCAAGGCCGGAAGCGGAGTTGGTAAGCAGACTGAGGGGCACCTCTTTGGCGGGTACCTCTGGGTTTGCCGCAATCCAGGCATCAATCGATTCCCGGGTCCGTTTTACAAGCTCCGGATTGGAAGGAGCATAATTATTGGATCCCGAAGAATCGGCTTTATATTCAATACTCGATACTCTGCCATGGAAATATTTCGGGTCGGTAAAATTTTGCCCGATTAGAGAAGAGCCGATTACCTGCCCCTGTGCATCTCTGATCAGGCTTCCATTAGCCTGATGGGGCATCAGAAGCTGGGCAGCCCCCGTGCTTACAAGCGGGTAAATCAGCCCGCATAAAATCATAAACACAATACCTGTACGTATGGCAGTCAGTACGTAAGAAGTTTTAGCTTCCCTTTTAGTTTCCGTTTTAGCCTCGTGCTTATGTTTCATTGCCTTTCAACTCTCTTCCCTTATTAATAAAAAGTTACACCCATAATTGAACAACAAGGTCGATCAGTTTGATGCCGACGAAAGGAACGATCACTCCGCCCAGACCATAAATCAGCAGATTTCGGCTCAATAGGCGGGAAGAGGATAGCGGCTTATAAGCTACCCCTTTCATGGCTAACGGAATCAGAAGCGGAATAATAATGGCATTGAATATTAAAGCTGATAAAATAGCCGATAATGGTGATCCCAGCTTCATAATATTTAAAACTTCCATCTGTGGGATAGCTAAGGTGAACATCGCCGGTATAATGGCAAAATATTTGGCAATATCGTTGGATACACTGAAAGTTGTCAAAGCCCCGCGGGTCATCAGCAGCTGCTTCCCGATGCCCACTACCTCGATAATCTTGGAAGGATCAGAATCCAGATCGACCATATTAGCTGCTTCCTTGGCGGAGACGGTGCCGCTATTCATCGCCAGCCCTACATCTGCCTGAGCCAAGGCAGGGGCGTCATTGGTACCGTCCCCCGTCATCGCAACAAGCTTGCCTTCTGCTTGTTCTTTGCGAATTACAGAGATCTTATCTTCCGGCTTGCTATCTGCGATGAAATCGTCAACTCCTGCCTCTTTAGCGATTGTCGCCGCAGTCAGCGGATTGTCCCCTGTGCACATAACGGTTTTGATTCCCATCTTACGCAGCTGGTCAAATCGTTCCCTCATACCAGGTTTTACCGTGTCCTTCAAATAGATCAGACCGTAAATATGATCATTCACCGCTACGGCTAGGGGAGTTCCCCCTTGCGAAGCTATCGCATCACTGTTCTCTTTCAGATCATCAGGTATGGCCCCCCCTGCTGCTTCACCCATTGGATAACTGCATCTACAGCTCCTTTACGGACCTTGCGGCCATCCTTCAGATCAATGCCGCTCATTCGCGTTTCCGCTTTGAATTCTACGAATTCTCCACCTTCTGCAATTTTAGTCTGGTAACCCAGCCCCTGCTTTTTCAAATATTCCAGAACAGAACGGCCTTCGGGTGTCTCATCCTTTACAGAGCTGATAGCAGCCCAATGTGCCAGCCCAACAAGATTTTCCTGCCTGACTGGAATCAGGTCACTGGCCATCCGGTTTCCATACGTGATGGTTCCGGTTTTATCAAGGATAATAGTGTTGATATCTCCTGCGGCTTCCACCGCTTTTCCTGACATGGCCAGAACATTAAACTGGGTAACCCGATCCATACCGGCAATCCCTATAGCTGACAATAAACCGCCGATGGTAGTAGGGATCAAACAAACCAGCAGGGCTATAAGGATTGGTATCTCAAGATGGATATTTAAATATTTGGCTATCGGAGCTAACGTAACAACGACAATCAGAAAAATAAGCGTCAAGCTGGTAAGCAGGGTGTTCAAGGCAATTTCGTTCGGTGTTTTTTGCCGTTTTGCCCCCTCTACAAGGGAAATCATCTGATCGATAAACGATTCACCCGGGTCTGTAGAAATGCGTACTTTTATGGAATCGCTGACGACGCGGGTTCCGCCTGTTACCGAGTTAAAATCACCGCCCGCCTCTTTGATGACCGGAGCAGATTCTCCGGTAATGGCGGATTCGTCTACGGAAGCCAGCCCTTCAGTGACTTCCCCGTCACCGGGAATCATTTCGCCCTGGGAAACTACCACAATGTCCCCTTTTCGAAGATCAGTGGAAGCCACGGTTTTGATTGTTTGTCCAACCAGCTTATTAGCTATGATGGTTTTCTTAGTTTGTTTCAGCGAGTCCGCCTGGGCTTTTCCCCTTCCTTCTGCCAATGCTTCCGCAAAATTAGCAAAAAGCACTGTAAACAGTAGAACAAAAAAGACGGTAAGATTGAAGCCAATTCTTTCTTCTGTCCCGAAATAGCTAGGAAATAGCGTCATAAGGAGGACGACTGCGGTTCCGACCTCTACAACGAACATAACCGGATTTTTCATCATTATCATTGGATTTAATTTATACACGCTTTACAGAATTGCCTGTTTGAAAATCGGGCCGTTCAGCATCTTTTTCTTGGCCTTATCCATGATTTCCTTTCACCCCTATAACTTAACGGATAGTTAAATATTCAGCTACCGGACCCAAAACAAGTACCGGTAAAAAGGTTAGAGCACCAATAATCAGAACCGTTCCTATAAGCAGTCCCATAAACAGTTTATTATCCGTTTTAAATGTACCGATCGTCTCAGGTACCGGGTGCTTGGCCGCAAGAGAACCAGCTACACCCAGCAGGGCTATCATAGAAATATAACGGCCTAGCAACATAACTATTCCCGTTGTTATATCCCAGAATGGCGTATTATCTGCCAAGCCTTCAAAGCCTGACCCGTTGTTTGCAGCTGAGGATGTATACTGATACAACACCTGGGTGATTCCATGAAAGCCGGGGTTGGTAATGCCAGCCTGCCCTGCATCTGTAACCAACGCTATGGCCGTTGGTACCAAAATAATAAATGGATGCAACAAAATGACGATGGCGATCAGTTTCATTTCTTTTGCCTCAATTTTACGTCCCAAAAATTCCGGCGTGCGTCCGATCATCAGACCTGCAAGGAAGACAGCCAGGATTGCGTACATGAGCATATTGACAAGCCCGATACCATTTCCGCCAAATACTGAATTAAGCATCATTAAAACTGTCGGTACCATCCCGCCCAGCGGGGTTAAAGTGTCATGCATATTATTGACCGTACCTGTTGTCGCTGATGTCGTCACAGTTGTAAATAAAGCGGATTGGGCCAGGCCAAAGCGAACTTCCTTTCCTTCCGGACTTCCCTGCTCTGCGCTGACTCCCAAATTATTGAGCAGCGGATTGCCTTGAGATTCAGCCGCATATTCGATTCCGAGGAACACTAGAAACAGGACCAGCATGGCACTGAAAATGACCCACCCCTGACGTTTGTTCCGGGCAAATAATCCGTACGTATACGTCAAAGCCGCAGGAAACATCCACATGCTTAAAATTTCTATCACATTGGTAATTCCATTCGGGTTTTCGAATGGGTGGGATGAATTGACCCCAAAGAATCCACCCCCATTGGTGCCGAGATGTTTAATAGACTCCAACGAAGCTACGGGACCTACGCTTATATTTTGAACCGCCCCTTCAAGAGTAGTCGCCTTAATGGTTGGCTCCAATGTTTGCGGAACATGCAGGGCTACAAGAATTAGAGTAATCACAAATGCAAACGGCAAGAGAATCCGGGTATGGGTCTTTACAAAATCCTGAAAAAAGTTGCCCAGCCCTTTTCCCTTCCCGGTGATCCCTCTTATAAAAGCCGCGGCAACGGAAAACCCGGTTGCAGCGGAGGTAAACATCATCATGGTGATGACAATCATTTGGGAGAAATAAGAGAGCCCGCTTTCCCCGCTATAACCTTGGAGATTCGTATTAGTCATAAAACTGATGATCGTATTAAATGAAAGTGTCTCTTCCATTCTGCCAATTCCGTTCGGATTAAAAGGAAGTATATTTTGAAGGCGCAGGACCAGATATCCAAGGCCTATCAAAACCGCATTAGTAAGTAGAATGCTGAGCATATATTTTTTCCAGCTCATGCTGGCTTCAGGTCTAATGCCGCCAAGTTTGAATAAAAACCGTTCAACAGGCCCGTAAATCCGGTCCGTCTTATTCGGCTCATTGGAAAACACATTATACAAATAGGTTCCTAAAGGCTTCACCAATAAGCAAAGAAGCACGATAACAATGGCAATCTGAACAAAATCCATGATTTCCTATCCTCCCTATGCTGCAGGCCTAAAATTTTTCCGGGTAAATCAGTGCATAAATCAAGTATCCAAACAGAAAGAGTACACACAGAGCTATAATAATCATGATTGGACACTTCCCTGCTCATCTATCATTTTCCCGCACCAGAATAAAAAGGCGGAAAACAAGGAAAAAAATCCAAAAAGCATCAGCAGCATATAAATATCCATCATAGGTAGTAGTCCTCCTTTAAAGAATCAAGCGAAAGTAGCTTCCCCAAAAAAACGAATTCCCTTCTTATTTGTGTAATGGCAAATTTAGGCAATAAAAAAAGAAGCCCGCGGTAGAGGAAACTCTTCATGCGGCTTCTTCAAAGGCACAGCAAATCATAGCTATACCGGAAAACGCTGACAGATGTCGCCTCTCTCGGAACGCTTACGAGGTTAGCTGCCGGATTCGGGCGTGAGAGTCGCCCTACATCAACCAGTCTGCTGATCGATGATTCACCCCATGGATGGCATAGATATGCCATCCGGTTGGTTCCCCCGTTTCCTGCATGCAGGAATTCAGCGGTTAAAACGCAAATGCAATTCATTTTTTATGCAATTAACTTAGATTATCGCGAATATGGCCATAAAAAAGCCACAGGACATAACCTGTGGTCATAAGACTGATCACAAGTTTCTTCGTCCTCTCTTCACTTCCGCCTACGAGGTTAGCTGTCGGATTCGGGCGGTGAGAGACGCCCTACCGGAATTAGAATCTCCATGGTTGAACTAATTCCAGGATTCACCCCTGCTGTTAAAATTCCGGCTCTCACACCGGAACCAGAACAGCTTTGGTTCCCCCGCTTCTCCACAGCACATATTCCGCAATTCGATCGCAACTAATGAAATGGTGGCGGCATGCTGAAGTGGAAAACTAGACAATAGCAGCAGAAACTGTATATTTTGCTTTCATGGATTGTATCTTACACCCGTGCAGAAGCTTTGTAAATCCAACCCATTGGGGGTTTTGCGCTTTTTTCCCTTGTCAGGATCTAGTTATGCGCTTACAAGACTATCAAAGTAACCTCTTCTATGAATATCTGCGATTCTCTTGATTTTTCAGCAAAATAAAAAATAAGAATAAGCTTTTTTCCTTCTTCATCTAATATTTACACAACTTTCCTTATCAGGTAGGATGATATCAAAAGAATGATTTAAACCATTCAGGAAATTGGGAGGAAGATGTGTATGAAAAAAGGGTTCCTGTCCATTCTTATCTGGGGCCTGATCTCCATCGCAGGCGGGATCGCATTCGGTCTCGTGGCATTAAACCGGGGAGAGACGATTAGTGCGGTATGGCTTGTGATTGCTGCCATATCGTGTTATGCGGTAGCTTACCGCTTTTACAGCCGTTTTATGGCCCGCAAAGTATTCAGCCTGAACGATAACCGACGAACGCCGGCCGAAGTAAAAAACGACGGCAAAGACTATGTTCCTACGAATAAGTGGGTACTTTTTGGCCATCATTTTGCGGCTATTGCCGGAGCAGGGCCCCTCGTCGGACCAGTGCTCGCCGCACAAATGGGTTACGTGCCCGGAACGTTGTGGATTATTGTCGGAGTAATACTGGGAGGAGCGGTTCAGGATTTCGTCGTACTTTTCGCTTCAATGCGGCGGGGCGGTAAATCATTAGGGGACATGATCAAGGACGAAATTGGTCCTGTTACAGGTACAATTGCCATGATCGGCATTCTCGGCATCATGATCATTCTGCTCGCTGTTCTCGGACTAGTTGTCGTGAAGGCTTTGATCGGGAGCCCGTGGGGCATGTTTACGATAGCGGCTACCATTCCGATTGCACTTTTTATGGGAGTGTATATGCGATACATACGCCCAGGCCGGGTGCTGGAAGCTTCCTTGATCGGGTTTGTTCTCCTGCTGCTCTCTTTAATCGGAGGACAATATGTGGCGGAACATCCTACACTGGGAGCCATGTTTACTTTTACCGGTACCCAGATCGCCATCATGATGATTATTTACGGTTTTATCGCTTCGGTCATGCCCGTATGGCTGCTACTGGCACCCCGGGATTACCTTAGTACTTTCCTGAAGATCGGAACAATCGTGGGGCTCGCAATAGGAATCGTCTTCGTGATGCCGGATCTGAACATGCCGGCTACGACCAAATTTATTGACGGTACGGGGCCGGTTTTTTCGGGTAACCTGTTCCCGTTCCTGTTCATCACCATCGCCTGCGGCGCGGTTTCCGGCTTCCACGCCCTGATCTCCTCAGGAACAACCCCTAAAATGCTGGAAAGAGAATCCCATGCACGGCCAATCGGATACGGGGCCATGCTGATGGAATCATTCGTGGCCATCATGGCTCTAATTGCCGCATGTGTGATTACACCCGGAACCTACTTTGCCATCAACAGTCCTGCCGCTGTGATTGGAAGTGATGCCGTACAGGCCGCATCGACCATCTCTTCCTGGGGATTTACGATTTCTCCCGATGATCTAACCCAAATAAGTAAAGATGTCGGTGAAGCCTCCATTTTATCCAAAACCGGAGGTGCCCCTACCTTCGCTATCGGCATGGCCCATATTTTGTCTAATGTAGTTGGCGGAAAAACCCTCATGTCCTTCTGGTATCATTTTGCCATATTGTTCGAAGCCCTCTTTATCCTGACCACGATTGATGCGGGTACCCGGGTGGGAAGGTTCCTGATTCAGGATCTGCTCAAGTACGCCTATAAACCCCTTGGAAATACGGAGTCATTGACCGGCAATATTGTGGCGACAACCCTTTGTGTCGCGGGATGGGGTTATTTCCTTTACCAGGGTGTGGTTGATCCTCTTGGAGGCATCAATTCCTTATGGGCGCTGTTTGGAATCGCCAACCAGATGCTGGCGGGAATTGCGCTGGTACTGGGAATAACCATTTTGTTCAAAATGGGCAAAAAAAGTATATATGGGTTACGCTGATTCCTACCGCATGGATTTTGCTGGTGACCATGTCAGCAGGCTACCAGAAAATTTTCCATCCCGACCCGGCCATCGGTTTCCTGGCTCACGCGAATAAATTCAGCTCCGCTTTGAATAGCGGCAGTCTGCTCGCTCCGGCCAAAACCACCGATCAGATGAAGCAAATCATCATGAACGACAACGTGAATGCCATTCTATGCGGATTTTTCATGCTGGTTGTCATTCTGGTTTTCCTGTCGGCTCTTAGGATATGGATTCAATCATCAAAAAACCGGCCTCTGCCTTTGCACGAATCACCCTATATATCAAGAGACCCTGAGGAGGCGACTAAATTTGTTTAACCGGATACGTTACATTTTGCAATACCGCAAACAATTCTTTGAGTTAATGGTTGGTGTACCGAATTACGAGACCTATGTGCAGCATATGAAAACCCACCACCCCGGTGACCCTGTTAAATCGCGAAAAGAATTTTTCTGTGAGGCCCAGGATCGCAGATACAATGCAAAGGGCGGCAATGTTTCACGCTGCTGCTAACCCTAAAAGGAAAAAGGCTCCGGTCTGGAAGGCTTTTGCCTGCCGCGCCGGAGCTTTTCTTATATCTGCTGTTTTATAAAGCCATATATGGCCTTTCCGCCCTTCTATCCTTAACGTTCTCCCTCCCATTCCGCATAGAACTGCTCCAGAAACCGTTCCATAAACCGGTGCCTTTTCTCAGCCAGGTCCCTGGCATAGGAGGTATTCATCCGTTCTTTTAAAAGCAGCAATTTTTCGTAAAAATGCAAAATAGCCGTATCATTTCCATTCCGGTATTCTTCTTCACTCATGCCGATTCTTGGTTTTCTTCCCGGTTCATGCATCGACCGGCCCTTCGCTCCCGAATAAGCAAATGTCCGTGCAATGCCGATAGCCCCAAGAGCGTCCAACCGGTCCGCATCCTGGACCACTTTTCCTTCCAGCGTACGCATTGGGGGCCTTTTCCCCCCTTTAAATGAGAGATTCGCAATAATGTCCAGTACGTGCCCTGCCGTCTCCTCACCCACACCTTGTTCTTCCATCCATTCCTTCAAACCGTTCATTGCCGTCTGTTCATTTTCCACCAGCTTGTCGTCTGCCAAATCGTGCAGCCAGGCGGCAAGCTGGCATACAAAGGAATCCGCTCCCTCCTGCTCTGCGATTACTTTGGCTGTCCGGACAACCCTGTAAATATGCCAGCTGTCATGCCCGCTGCTATCCTTCCCCAGCTCCCTCTGAACTAAAAGTTCGGCCTCTTTTAAAACGTTGGATGGTTCCATGTCTGATGTCTCCTTTTTACAGTCTGATTTGAAATAAATACCCGACACCTTTACTAGGCCTCAAGCTCCATAATTGGACAATTTTTTACAAATATTGAAAAATAACATCCAAAAAGCATATAAAAAGATAGATAACATTGTAGATTCCGTTCTATAATAGGAAGAAAGTATCAAATGTACATACATATTTTCTTGTTAAAACTGATAAGGAGGTACACATGTCTGGAGAAAAAATTGTTGTTATTGATTCGGATCCTGAAGCCGTGGACGAGCTGAAACCCCATCTTTTGGAACATGCCTATGATGTGACGGTCGCGCGAACCTGGGAACAGGCCGTCCATCTTATCCCTAAGGAAAGCCCTGACCTGATCATTCTGGAATTGGCCCTTCCTGATGTAAACGGTCTGGAAATCTGTCGTTTTCTTAGACAATCGAGTTCCACCCCCATATTATTTCTCTCCAGTCAAAAAGACGACTCTGTCATCATTGAGGCGCTGGACCAGGGAGCAGACGAATACATAACCAAACCTTATAATCCCGGGCAATTGTTAGCCCGAATTCGGGCTTTACTAAGAAGATGTTCCATTAGGACCAGCAATTCCGGCGAAAACCGGGTGATCCGTTTTCCCGGGCTATCTATTGATTTGGCAAGCCATATGGTAGAGGCACAAGGAGAGACGGTTTCATTGTCAGCCAAAGAATTTGCCCTGCTTAGTTTGTTGGCCAGTAATCCTAATCATGTATTCCGGATTGAAGAATTATTTGAGAAAGTATGGAGCGTGGACAGCCTTGGAGACCCACGCACCTTGATTGTACATGTAAGTAACCTGCGCAAAAAAATAGAACCCAACCCGGCAGACCCGAAATATATTATAACAGTACGCGGAGTTGGGTATAAATTTAACGGATGATGCTTGCATGATCCGTTTTTTTATGGACCGGATCCGATTTCCCCGGATCCAGGGGCAGCAGTATTTCAAACGTACTGCCCTCATCCTTTTTACTGTATACATTTAATTTGCCATGATGGTACTCGATAATACGGCAGCTCACCATAAGTCCCAGGCCAGTACCGTTTTCCTTGGTCGTATAAAACGGTTCGCCTATCCTTTCCAATGCTTCCGGATCTATTCCCTCACCCTGGTCACAAATGCGGATCTGAAGGTAGTCTTTGAGCGGGTAAGTCAATTCAATCGTAATACGCCCCCCTTGACTCATAGCTTCCATTCCATTTTTAATCATATTGATCAGTACCTGCTTAAGCTGGTTCGGTTCACAAAAAACGGGCGGAAGATCGGCCTCCTTGACCAGTACAATCTCTATCCCTATATCTTCCGCATTGGATTGAAACAGTCTCATGGTCTCCTCAACAATATCCTCAATTTTCTGGCTCTCCATCTTCATATCACCGGGCCTTGAAAGCAAAAGGAAATCGTCCACGATACCATTTATTCGTTCCACTTCCGTGATCATGACATCCACATAGGATGTATTCCCCGGATTCTTTTTCAACAGCTGTAAAAAGCCTGAAATAATAAACAGAGGATTTCGGATCTCGTGGGCTACTCCCGCAGCCATCTGTCCTGCCACTGAGAGTTTCTCCGATTTTTTCACAAGGGTCATCATGTCTACAATACGTTTGACCAAAAGAATAATCAATACACACATAAACAAAAAGAGAGCGATATAAGTCAGAGGAGGAAGCACTCTTTGAAGCATGAACATGTTTTGAATAATATCCGTGAGTCCGGCTACGCTGACTATTAAGATGCCGATAGCCACCCATTTGGCTTCCGCATTCCCCTTCCAGGCAACAACAAACACCCGGATAAAGACAAGCGCCATGGTGGCGATAAGCAGATACTGGTATACGAGCAGCACTTCCGGAATCTTAACTATATTTCCCATCAGCAGAAATAAAGCGCCTACCGTATAGACCGAATGTATCTTGCACAGCCAATCCATGTACCTGAACTTTCCTCCGCCAAACAGCTGTCTGACAAAGTAGATTAGCCCGGTTACACCAAGCATCAAGGAGATTAATTCCACATGGGCCCAAATTAACGGATAATCCAAAAACAGATAAATCAGATTGCTGCATACCAGTACATAGATGCCGAAAAATATACTAAAAAATGAAAACGTAAAAAATAACTGCTGGCTGCGAAAGCGAAGATGGACATACAAAAAAACAAGGCCGGCCAAAATAAAAAATCCGCCAAAGAACGCCTTGCTGGCATCCGTTTTCAACAATTGCAGGAAAATATCTGCCTTGGAGCCCAGCTTGGCCTCATCGGCAATGCCAATCATGGGACCATCCGAATGAATTCGGATATAAAGGGGTTCCCCCAGTGCCTTTTCCGGCAACGAGACTATACGGGGAGGAGTTCCCTGATAACGGAAAGGACCGTGCTCTTTCCAGCTCCCGTAGCGGTAGATCAGGCCATCCTTCGTATAAACCTCGAAAAATTGGTAAATTTGAACAAGCAGGGCGGGGTCCTTCCAGCCGCCTTTCGGCAGATGAGTCCGGACCCAGACATCCCGGGGACAAGATGCCATTTCTTTGTTTCGTTCCATTCTACTGGATGACCAATTCTCACCCGACTTGCTTTCCTCCTTAATCCACAAAGGCTTGCCGGAAAAATCGAACGGGGAATCTCCCCACCGATACTGCCAGTCCTTAATCTTCACCATCTGTGCAGCAGATCCGCCTAAATCATTTTGGGCTGCGGATACCGGAAAATGAAAAGCCATCCCAAGCAACCACAGACTGATCAAAATGAAAAGGCCTTTTGAAAAGTTCCTATTCATATTCATTCTGCTACCTCTTAGCGACAAGTTGTTACATCGTTTTACACAATTCTATGTCTTTTTCTCTTTTCCTGTCTACTTCTCTGCCATCAAGCAAAACTTGATGTAATTCGACAAAATCAGCGCTATGATATTTTTCTTGCCATTGGGAAATCGTAACATTATGAAAGGAGGTGGATGTGCCATGTCAAACGATAAGTCCATGGATCCAATGTCCGGTGAGACGGTGGAAACAGATGGCGTTTATGCTGATGAGGACGGTCATGAAGCCATTCTGAAAAGAGGAGATACTTTCCCGTCCGACGTCATTCTGGGTAAAACAACATGGGAATTAAAAGGATTTTCACTAAATGAAGCAGAGATAGATCATAATCAAAAAGAAAATACACCTCCACGCCTCCATATAGATCAAAGCGACAAATAAACCTCCTGTCTTTTTACGGCCCGGTTGGAACCATCCCGGGCTTTTTTCGTTATTATGGCGCGGAACGGCACCTCCTGGTTGTGCTATAATAATCTTACATTATGTTAGGAGGAGCCATTTGCATTTATGAACGGACAACGCATTGTTATTCTAACCGGAGGAGCAGCGGGTGACTGGATACAAGATTGTATTAAACCGGAAGATCTTCTTATAGGAGCTGACCGGGGTGCTCTCCGCCTTATTCGGATGGGCTATTCCCCTTTCCTCTCCCTTGGCGATTTTGATTCTGTGAGCCTTGAGGAGCTGGAGGAAATTAAGCTAAAGAGCGGAAAAGTTCTTACATGTGATGCGATTGATAAAGATGTGACGGATACGGAGATGGCCTTCGATGCCGCCATTTCCATGAAGCCTTCTGAAATCCTTCTGCTCGGGGCACTCGGTACACGGTGGGATCATTCCATTGTCAATATTCATTTGCTCAAAAAGGGGCTGGAGAACGGCATTCCCTCCCGCATTATCGATACTCACAATGAAATCCGGCTGATTAACCGCCCGGCCATCCTCCATAAAACTAAATACATACATGTATCTCTTCTGCCATTCAGTTCATCGGTTACCGGGATAACACTTGAGGGCTTCAAATATCCTCTTGATCACGCGACTCTCCAAATTGGACAATCGCTCGGAATCAGCAATGTTATGGCCGGGGAAACAGGCCGTATATCGCTTCTGACCGGTGAACTGCTGGTCATCCAAAGTATAGACTGACGGAAGGATTTTTCAGTTTGCACTTGTAGATGCGCATTACGCGACTTAATAAAATTTTTTTAGAATCCGATTTCATGGCCCCAGAGGGGTGCCTAATCTGCTCAAATGTTGTAGACTGGAATACTGGACTACATAAACTGTTTGAATAAGGAGTTTGTAATTACTGCTATGAATAATCATAAATTGTTTACAACAAAACCGTTCGGAGCTGGAGCCCTTCCTATGCCCGTGGCTCCCGCCGGTTCGGTTCTGACAAGTAAGCACCTTGTTTCACCTAATGAACCGGATGCCGCATTTTTTAGAATGATAGAGAAAGCAGGGATATCTCTCAACGAAACGCAGATTCAGGCTGTTCGACATGATAGGGGGCCTCTGCTTACATTAGCCGGAGCCGGAACCGGCAAAACTTCGGTATTAACCTGCCGGGCAGCTTATCTGCTCAAGGTTCGGCAAGTCGATCCCCGGCAAATTCTGCTTGTTACTTTCACTTCTAAAGCGGCGGCAGAAATGCGGGAACGGCTGGCAGACCTGCCCGGAATTTCCGCAGTTGAGGCCAAACTGGTAGGGGCCAGAACGTTTCACTCTCTATTCCTTCAGGTTATAAGGCAGGAAGGGTGTGAAGATGACCTGCTGACAGATCAGCGGAGACCGCACTTCATCATGAAGCGTCTTCTGAAAATCGCCGGGTTACAGGAAGCATGGGAACCAGAGACTGCACTATCCCGGTTATCCGCATGGAAATCCTCTATGCTTTCTCCGGAAGAATGGCCTGCCCGAACTTCCATGGAACAGCAGCTGAAACCGGTATTGCTTCAGTATGAAGGCTGGAAGAAGGCGGAAGGCAAAATGGATTTTGATGATATTTTGCTTGAAGCCCACAAGCTCTTTACCCGCCACCCTGAAGTATTAGAACGAATTCGCCGCCAATATGCTTATATCATGGTGGATGAATTTCAGGACACCAACCCTCTCCAATACCAGCTGGTCCGGATGATTGCCGAACCCGACTGCAATCTGATGGCAGTTGGAGACGATGATCAGACTATCTATACTTTTAACGGTGCACGGCAAGCCTATATCTTGCAGTTTGAACAACAATATCCCGCTGCCCGTGTGATCACTTTGGATGTGAATTACCGTTCAGGCTCCTCCATTCTGGGATTAGCCAATGAGGTCATTTCCCATAATGAAGAACGAAGGCCTAAAACTCTTTACACCGGAATACGGGAAAAAGGAACTGTACAATATCTGTCTCCGCTGACCACCGATCATGAGGCAGAGGCAATACTGGAACATATAAAGCAGCAGGTCGGGAAAGGCAAACGAAAATATGGAGATATCGCGATTTTGCACCGTACGGCCAGCTACAGCCGTGCTTTCTTCGAGCGGTTGTTGATGGAAGACATTCCCTTCGTCCAGTATGGAAACTCAGATTTGTTTTACCGCCATTGGCTGATAAGGCCTGTTCTGAATCATCTTCGACTTGCCCTTAATTCTAGAGACATGAAAGCGTGCGAAGGTGTACTGCTCACTTTATATATCGCAAAGGAAAAAGGCGCTTCCTGGATCAGAGAAAAAGAAAAGAAAAAAGCTAAAAAATGGCCACTCATACACCTGATGGATCATCCTGACCTGAAAGAGAATCAAAAGGAAAAACTTATGGAACGGCTAAAAATGATCAAATCACTCCAGGCCTTTAAGCCGGAAGAGGCCATTCGCCAAATCAGGATCAAATTCTACGACGCCTTTATAGACGCCTATGATCCGGAACCCGATACCCAGTACAAGGAAACGTTAAAAGAAATGCTGGATGAACTGGAAACATCCGCGAGACGCTTTACCGGGCTCGAAGAATTCCTGGGTTTTGTAGACAGGATTACAGATAAATACATGGTGATGGAATCCTTAAAAAAAGAAGATGAATCTGATGCATTAAAACTTATGACCATTCATCGTTCCAAGGGGCTGGAATTTCCAGTAGTCTACCTGATCGGTGTTTCAGAGAGAGTACTTCCGCACAGCACCTCCTTAAAAAAGGAAGGCTGTAAAGACAACCGGTTTGAGGGAGAACATGGAGCGGCGGCTGCCCTTGAAGAAGAAAGACGGCTGGCTTATGTGGCGGTAACCAGAGCCAAAGAAGAACTTTATATCAGTTCTCCCGGATATTACCGCGGAAAGCAGGCACACGTAAGCCGGTTCATCCTGCAGCCTTTTGAATCCCGCAGATCAAGGGTTTCCAATACGGCGCAGCCTGTCCCTGCTTCAGCTGCAAAAAAACCGTCCGCCATACAGGATCGTTCTATGCCTGAAATGGGGAATGCATCAGACAAAAAGACGGTACGGACACAGGTTTATACCGCAGGTTACGGTACAAATTCCAGCCAGCCGGAAAGGAAGGCCCGTCACGATCAGCCAAAATTAGTCTCACCGGCTGCATCCGTAACTTCCCTGTCCGTGTATACGCATACTGTTACCAAAAGCTTGGATCGACAGCCTGTTTCTGCCGTTGATTCATATTTGAAGCCGGCACCGGCAGCCGCCCCTTCTTTCAGCATCAGCTCAATTGAGAAAAAAGAAAGGCCGGAGAATAAACCCAAGCTGACCAAGGAAGAAAAGGCGGATCGAGCAGCACGAATGCTTGCTGCCAAGATAGAATCCGGACAGAAATCTGCCTCTCCAAGCCGTCCCGCCATGCCGGCCAAACCCGCTGCATCGTCGTCCACACCTTCGGTAGCAGCAGCGAAACCTGCATCTAAAATGGTACCGGCCTGGGTATGTACCGATAAGACCTGCAAATCTTGGGTAAAAATGGAAGAAAGGGAGACGGTTGACCGTAACGCATCCAAAGACTCCCCGCTGTGCAAATCTCCCATGAGAAAGGGAATAAGGTCTGTCCAAGTACGGGGCTGACCCAAATGCTAACCCAATTGAATAAATCGCCATAGATGCAGTAACTCTTTATTCCGCCATCTCAGTTCTGATTGTTAAATAATCTATCTGTAAAAAATTTACTAGCATAAGGCTGTCCCAAATTGGTTGGATCTGTTTTTGGAACAGCCCTTGTATATGCTGGAGTATCTTTTGGAACCTCTCTTTTTATAAAGAAGCGAGTCCCTTCATCTCTCCCTAGTGTCATTATCCCCTTTGTTCAGAAAAACCTAAATGAACCATCAAAGATAATTTTGGCTACCGACTGCCCTAACCAGAGAAATTTGTCGACAATTTGATTTATTCTTGATCTAAAAGCCACCAGATAACACTGTAGGACGGTAGAATTATTTATAAATTCCTATGATATAAAAAACTTGTAAATATTAGTATATTTTTGTATAATAAAGCAGGATAGTAGTTCCCTTTATATGTAATTTGTCCTCACACTTACATTCCCTCCCCATCAATATCAAAGAATCAGATAAATCCGAGAGATTAATTGCGAGTTTCTCTAAAAAAGGCACGAGAATAAAATATAGTGGAAGCTGAAATTAAGAACATACATTCTTTCAAGTAGTAATTTTCCCAATGCACCCTTTTCCACCTTCCTGTTAGATCCTGAGACCCTCAATAGGATAGTTGTGAAAGGAGGTAGAATCAGTAATTCCTTTATATCTCTAACGGTGTTGCACATCAACATTAAAAGGATGGAGGAGAATATGAAAGATAAAATATGGGGTATGTCTCAAACAGAACTAAGAATTATAAAAATGATAGCAAAGGAGATGCCTAATAAACAAATTGCTGATGAGTTAAATTATTCCCAAAGAATGATAGAATATTATATCTCTGATATTTCCAAGAAACTAAACGTGCAAACCAGGGTTGGCATTGTCGCTAAGGCCTACAAACTGAAAATCTTGAATTCGATTATTGCAGCTGCCTTGTTTGTCTGTTTTTAGTTGCCTTTCCACATTACATAATTTTTTTAGGGCCTGATATAAAGGGGGGCTCTGATCCGAAATGCTGAAATCTCAAAGGCAAGCTGTAATCATTGACTCCTTAAACTCCCCTAATTGCGGATTATCAAAAGAGGTTCTTAAACATTAAAAAGATGGCTCCTGATTTCATCATTTCATCAGGGATCATCTTTTTCAATTTGATCTTCTGGCTGATTTTAGGGTATGCATAATCCATTCACTTGTTAGAATGAACGATCCATTCGGAATGTATGATGCTATTAACCCTTCAAGCGATCACCTAAAAGTTTATTCCAACGGAAAAAGTTTCCGTGTAGATTCAAGTGAGCTGAATTGCATCTTAGATGAGGGAATTTCCGGCCATCATCAGTTGTCCAATAGTTCAACTGCCATAAGTTGTTTAAACTCTGCAAATTTAAAAATTTCGGACAAACGAAATAACCTTCCAAATATGTTGAATATTGTAAATTTTGAATATATTATAGATTTAACCAAAGGCCTTTGGAAAAAAACATTGTAGGAGGAAGATCAATGTCTGCAATTCTAGCTGCATTAAAAGCTCTTGTAAAAAAAGTTCCTTGGAATAAAGTTGTATCATTCTTAAAGTGGGCAGCCGAGTTTGCTGCTGCAGCAGGAAAGAAAACTGCAGCCGAAACAGCAAAAATCCTTGCCTTTATTAAAAACAACCCGCAAAAAGTTATTGATTGGTTCGTAAAAGGATACTCAATTTATGAAATTATTAAAATGATTCTTGAATATTAATCCGGATTCATAATCAAATAAGTTAGTAGTAAAAGAGATGCAATGATAGTTTCTGGCTACATTGCATCTCTAAAACTATAATATTTGTCAATTAATGAAATAAACTTATTATCCATCAGATGATAGGGATTTTACACTTGATGGGTAATATGGAAAATGTTGTCATTACTATAAATTACCCAAGCCTGTGAAGGAGATTGCTATTTTGAATATCTTACGAATGGAAGAAGTCAAAAAAAAATACAATGGAAAATACGCTCTTAGCATAGATTCTCTTCGTATAAAAAGCGGAACCATTTGCGGGTATTTAGGTAGAAACGGTGCCGGAAAATCAACCACTATCAAGATTATTATGGGTATTGAATTACCGGATGAGGGCGAGGTATATTTTTTAAACAACAAGATAGATCACCAAAATCCTGAATATAAAAAGCATATAGGATATTGTCCGGATTATCCAGCTGTTTTCGAAAAGCTTACAGTTTTTGAGCATTTGAATTTCATTGCATATCTTTATGGTATGGATAATATGAAGGAAATTGAGTCAACTATTCATAAATACCTTGAACATTATGAAATGGAAGAATATGAAAATACACTCATAAAAACTCTATCAAGAGGAAATAAACAGAAGGTTGCCATTATATCTTCTATTATCCATAATCCGAAACTCCTGATATACGATGAACCTACTTTGGGTCTCGATCCCTTAAGTATGAAACAATTTAAAACGATGTTAAATGAATATACCCAAAATGGAGGAACGGTTTTTCTTTCTTCCCATTCTTTGGATACTATAGAAGAGATTTCAGATACTGTGACGATTATTGATAAAGGGAGAATTGTCAAAAATAACATTGCAGTAAATGATATACGTAAAACGGTCACTTCTGTTGAGGATTACTTGCTATCGGTTGTTGAGAAATGAGGTGAAACTGCATGAATTTCATTAAATACTTAACGTTCAAATACAAACTTAATAGTAACCATAGAAGGTCCAGTGCAGAGGCACTAGCTGATAAGGTTGCTTTTTTTATTTTGATTGCTGTTATAACGACGATTGTGTATTTTGTTATCAAATTGTTTCCTCAGAGTATTCAGCAAAACATGAATAAATATTCATTGAGTGTGTTTGCTTTTATCTGTGTTATTTCGTTATCATCTTCCATAAAAAAATATTATAAGGAATATTTTCTTTCACCGGAACGTGAAATATTGCTCATTGTACCTATCAGAAACTCTCAAATCATCCTTTCGAGATTTTTTATCATCGTTTTTGACGTATTAATAATTGGCTGTTTATTCATGATCCCATTTGTCACAGCCAATTATTTTGCTGGTAACATACACTTGGGAATTGTTTTAATAACAATCCCCCAAATCGTGGCTACAGCCATATTATCAAGCTCTTTTGCACATTTTCTATTTGCCTTTGCTTACATCCTTACTAAAGGAAAGGGATTAAAAACAGTAGCTTATACATTGATGACAATAGCATCAGTTGGAGTTATAGCCATAATTGTGTTTTTACAAAATTATAAATCCTTCTTCTTGGTACATGACTACTGGATTAGAGGGATTTTTCACGTCTTATTTAAGTATCCGGAGTATTTGCTGGCCAATCAAATTAATGGTGCAAATGCGGGAATATTTACTTTGATTTCAATTGCCAATATGATCATCCTGTTGTTTTTGGCTTATTCTTTAACCGGTTATTGTTATAAGAAAGGGTTATTATCTGTTTCATCCAGGGATTTGGAAAAATCATTTTACATAAGCAAAATCTCTGTGGCCCTGAATAAGTATGTACAAAATTTTTTCCTCAAAAAAGACATTCTCTATCTTATTAGGTCACCTAAATTATTTTCGGTGTACATAACACCTGTCTTGTTTACCAGTGTGCTTGAAATCAAAATCCAATTTGCTTCATCAGGCGTATTTTTTTCAATTTTTATAAGTGTATTTACTGCGATAATCACGGCCATCACTTTGAGTCTGCTTCAAACAGATGATCTTGATCATACGGATTTATTGTTTTCAATACCTTTTGACATAGAAAGTTTGTTCAAAAGCCGGTGTATCCTCCTTTTTATTCTTTCAACTTTGGTCTCTGGCACTTTTGTCATTTTAATTTGTATAGCCGAGTCTGTCCGCTGGGAATTTATACTCTTTAGTCTTGTTCAATTGCTGTTGATGTCTTATATATCTTCAAAAGTATTGGTATCACGTGTTATTCACAAAAGCAACAAAAACTCTGCCGGCTACAGGTATGATGGATCTTTGGCCCGGACTATTTTCTATTACATTTTAGTATGGAATATTCCTTTACTGATATTATTTAGCATCCTTTACGGATTTCTGATGCATACCGTAGAAAATAATAGTTTATCTATTCAGGCAGTTATTATACTGCTAATTGCTTTTTTAACAGTTATAGCCATGATCTACAAGAGTACTCAAATTACTATAAATAAACCAAAGGAGAATCATTTATGACAGACCAAGATCGAAATGATAAGAAAAAAAGACGGGGAAAATCAGCTTGTTTTTTACTATTTTATGTATTGTGTTTATCGCGCTCAAATTTACAGGTCTTTTAGAGCCGGTGCTGGATTTTTTTAAAAAATAGCACCTCCTGACCGAAATGATGCTGCAAGATAATCTCTTCAAATCCATGCTTTGAGAGGTTTTTTAATGATCAAGCCAATTTGCATAGAATGCTGAACTCCGGCATTACTGGCCTTGGGGTAACAGCCAAACTCATTTGAAGGGATATGAATCCAAGGATATCCAATCTCATTATCAATATGTTGTACATCTATCTAAAATGGAAGGGAAGGAATTTTCAATGTGGGCAATCTGTACAAAAGAATTTAGAAACCTTTTTAAAAGTGTGAAATCCATTATCGTGATCGTCATTATTTTTGGAGTCACCTACTTGATTGCGGATATTATGGAAAAGTCAGCGGACCAACTTAAAGAGCTGGGATTGGGTTCTGATGGTTATGCCATGGGGACGTTATTTATTGTCTTTCTGCTTGGTATTCTTTTTATTTCTGGACTATCACACGATATGATTAACAGAGAAGTTAGTTCCAGGACAATGAGATTTCTTGTTACGAAAACAACCCGAAATAAAATTATAGCAGGGAAGTATTTAGGGGTCTGGTTTTTTTGGCTGTGCTGTATTGTATGTTCCTTCATATTAATTTCACTGGTATCTAAAAAATTCTTATGGTTCAATGTTATGGATTGCATGACCTTTATTTCGGTTGGAATTGCATTTACTATCCTGTTTTCTGTAATTATTCCCAAACCTTCTATTTCAATGTTTTTCAGTATTGTATTTTCATTGGCTTTTCCAGCATTAAGCTATTGGTCAATCTATTCCAACAATAACCTCGTCAATTCGTTTAAATATCTTACGCCCTATTACTATTCAAGTTTGGGGAACTATTTTATTCTAATTAATCTTGTTTACGCTCTGTTAGTACTGTTTATCGCTTTAGCCTTATTCAAAAGGAGAGATTTATGATGAATGTTATCGAGGTAAATGGTCTGACGAAGATATATGGAACGAGAACTGTAGTCAATAAACTTGATCTTGAAATTAAAAAAGGTGAAATTTACGGGTTTCTTGGCCGTAATGGTGCCGGGAAATCTACGTTTATCAATATGATAACGGGAATTATCCAACCAACTTCGGGCAGTTTTAAATTATTGAATGAATCTTCACTAAAAAAGGTTTACCATCGCATAGGTGTCTTGCCGGATTATTCAACATTCTACGATTCATTAACAGCAATAGACCATCTTAAATATTATGGAAGAATAACTGGACACAAACTTTCGACTGAACAATGCGAGATTGTTTTAGAAAGAGTTGGTTTGCTTGAACATGCCAAGAAAAAAGCCGGAAAATATTCCTTTGGAATGAAGAAGAAATTAGGCATTGCACAAGCTATTGTCCATAATCCGGATTTAATTTTTTTGGATGAACCAACCTCTGGAATTGATGCTGAATCCGCACTTAGTATTCAACGGTTAATCGTCAACTTGCAGGAAGAGGGAAAAACCATTTTTATGACTTCTCATAACTTGCATGAAGTGGAGAAGATTTGTACGAGGATTGCTATTATGAAAAGTGGCAAAATCTTAAATGAAGGTACCTTAAATGACCTAAGAGCTCATTACATGTCAGCTGTTACAGTTGAAATTCAGCATTCACCATTTTCAACCCGAAAGGATACGATTCAACAGTTCTTGGAATCTCTTGGCCGGGATATTCAGTTTAAAGGGAGCCGGACTTCTATCGTAGTAGAGTCTGAGGACAAAATCCCAACCATTATTAGAACGTTAACCAAATACGACATTGACATCTTCCGGGTAAATGTTGATGAACCGTCCCTGAAAGACATATTCCTCGAGACAAGACAAAACAGCAAAATTTCATAGAATTCTATTGTGATATGCTCCCCTCATAGTAGACAGTAGAAAAAACAAAAACATCTACTCTACAATGATGGGAGTTTTTACAATGTCCAAAAGGAGTCCAACTTCTTTAGAGGTAAAGCTACGTGTCGTAAAGCGATGTCTTCAGAATGAGACAAACCCAAGTTATGAGGCGAAACAGCTGGGAATAGACAAAAACACGGTAACAGATTGGGTAAGGAAGTATAAAGCAGATGGTCTTGACGGATTAAAGGAATCCAGAGGATGTAAAGCTTACTCAGAGGATCTGCAGCTGGCTGCAATCAGAGATGTATTATCCGGTAGTCATTCTATACGAGAGGCGACAAAGAAGTATCATATTTCTAGTAAAAGTGTTTTGACGAGATGATCTCCAAGTATACTAATGGGGTAGAAATAAAATCTACTCGTAAAGGAATTGGACTATCTCGTATGAACAAAGGACGTAAAACCACTTTCGAAGAACGCATTGAAATTGCACAGTATACGATCGCAAATGATCTGGATTATCAGAAATCCATGGAGAAATATGATGTTTCTTATTCACAGGTGTACGCATGGGTTCGTAAATATAAATCTGGCGGTGAGGAAGCCCTCAAGGACAATCGCGGTCGTAACAAGCCTGCGGAAGAGTTGGATGATCATGAACGACTCAAGCTTCGGATCAAAGAATTAGAAGCACGGAACGAGTATTTAGAAATGGAGAACGCTCTGGCAAAAAAGTTGGCAGAGATCCGGCGACGACATACACGCTAACGTTAGTCCGACATGCAGACTGGTATCAAGCTATCCAAGAACTGCACGCTGAGAAAGGCTATCCCGTCACGAAGCTGTGCAAGCTAGCCGGAGTCACTCGATCTGCCTATTATAAATGGCTAAAATGGAAACCATCCATCAGGGAACTTGAAATCCTTTCATTGGCCAAGGAAGCGAAACTTCGCTATGACAAGAGAAAGGGTGTACTTGGTTATCGTCAAATCCGCACACACGGCGGATTGCATCGGAGTGCCCTTGGCTGACCCCTTTCCCCCAGAACGTGTATTCATTGCCCTTAGGAAGTACAGATTGCGCCAACAGACGGTTCAGGGAAAATAAACCCGGGTCCCATCCTGTAGAGACCACACTCACATGACCGCCGGCTTTCGCCGCAGCATCAACCTTGGCGAAATACTCCGGATTTTTGGCATGGGTATCAAAGCTGTCTACGGTGTTAAATGCTTCCGCAAACAGAGGACCCTGTTCCGGAAGGTCCGTAGCCGAACCGCCGCACAGGATCATCACGTCGATCTTTCCCCGGTACTCGTCCATTTTTGAGATTGAAACCATGGGGGAACCGGACTCGACGGATTCCGGATTTCTTCTTGTAAAAATGGCTTCCAGTTTCATGTCCGGATTTTGCTTGAGTGCAAGTTCAACACCTTTTCCTAAATTTCCGTATCCGACAATTCCAACTCTAATTTGACTCATGCTGCTTCTCCTCCTGTCCCAATTAACAAAGCTTTAACAATTGTTTTGTTCAGTATATCAGGAAAAATACATTCAGCCCAAACATGACGACGGATACACTTATATTTAGAGAAATTAAAAGAATATTGACAACATTAGATAATTCGGAAGAGAGGTTAAGGTTCCGAAGCTTAATAAGAGATTTGTCTCTTCATCGTATTGTTTTGTTCTCCACCCCTATCTCTGAAGATATCGAAATGACTAGTGATCGTGTTTGCGTACTGAATCATGGGAATCTGATGTTTTTTGATTCCCTCCAAGACATTGTGGAACTGGCCAAAGGGAAAGTATGGAACATAAAAGTAGATTTAACCCAATTTCACTCGTTCAGAAGGAGAGAGGAGAGCCTGATCGTAGCTTCATCCAAAGATAATACTTACTTCGTCCGGACGGTATACTTGCTGCACCTTGCCAGTGAGATCTGTAGCAAACATAACCGAACGCTCGGTTTCCAGAACGAACTCGTAGGTCCGGCCGGTTGCAGGGTCTTGTACCATAATGTCGGCGTTATAGGCGTATTCCGACACGAAAATGTACAAGGCCCCCTCGCGGAAGCTGAGCTTGCGGCCGTAGATGCCGGCCAGCCCGCCGCCCTTGTGCCAGGTGAGCTCCGGCTCCACCCGGCACTGTTCCAACACGTGCGAATACAGCACGTGCAGCGCCTCCTCCCGGTCATTCATCTCGACCGGGAGCCCACACCAGAGCAAGCGCCCCTGCCTCAGCTGCACCTCGTGCAGCTGCGCGATTTGCTTGCTCGCAAGGCCGGTTGCAGGGTCTACCGCAACCTCCTTGTTCAGCTTCGCGATCTTCCGGCGGCCATAGGCAAGCGGCACAACCCTGCCGCCTACCTCGATGGCCTCCTCGCGAAGCACATTCGCCAGGATGCGTTCACCCAGCGCATCCTGCAGGCGTTTGGCCGGCTGCCAGTACTCGGTCAGACCGAGCGGACCCGTCACCAGCAGTGTTCCGCCGTGCTGCCGGATAGGCAAATGCGCTTTCACTGAGGTTATGTGCGCTTGGCAGCACAATCAGCTTTGCTGGCTGGTCTTTCAGCGCATCCAGCTGATATTCGCCCATGGCACGGAAATGGACGTTCATTTCATGAGCCAGTACCCGGGTCAGACGGCTCGTCGCTTCGACTGCAAAGCTGCGGTTGGACAAATCATTAGAGTATGGGAAAACCACTACAACATCCTCCAGCTTGCGGTCTTCAAACAGGTCCCGGCACGCTTCCATGAAGCGGCCAAAATCATAGGAGACATTCGCCTCAGGCTTCTCCGTACCGTCCGCACGCAAAGCGCCGATATTCGATTCATTGATGTTATCCATATAGAAATTCGTATTCCACAGCCATTGTACAGCCCCCGCTCCCCCTGTAGAGAACGAATATGCATATTTCCGTTCCAGAATATTCCGGAGTTCGATTTCGCTGCGTTTAGCCCTGCCGTCCGGCGTTTCCACATACATGATGCCGGTCTCCTGGATCAGATTTGGCTTATTAGGCGTCTTGGCAAAGATACCATCCCATACGAGCTGATCCATTAGCCACCAGGAATGGTTAGTCGTATAGTCCATGGCCTGTTCGTAGAAGAACGGGGACGGACGCTGGGCTCCTAGCGCTTCATCCTGACCAATGGTTATCAACTGTTTGGGCTGAATGGAGCGGATGGTCTCGTTAAGCTGCTCTGCCCACCGGTTCAGCATATCCATAGTAAACAGGGAATAATCAAGCCAGCAGCTGCCCTTTTTCCCGAAAAGCATGTCCTGAATATCGAAATTGATCTCTTCCGGCTCGGGCAAAATCACCGAGTCAAAATCAGGGAGTTGGTCCGGCGTAAGCCCCCAAGCCTCCTGCACCTTGCGGATATCCCCCTGATGGCGCCGTTTAAGCCATTCGATATAAGCGGCTTTCTCGTAGGGGTCCTGACAGCTCCGGGGACCTAGAAACTCCCGTTTATGATCAAACATGGAAGGCTCATTAATCAAATCCCAATGAAGGTTCTTCGTTTCCTTATGCCGGGAAACAAATGCCGCAATAAACCGTTTTTGTGCTTCTACACTGCGCGGGTCCAGGTACGGGTTGCTTCCTTCCCACATTTCCGGAGTGAAAGCGAAGAAGTTAAAACATACTTCAATATCATGTTTTTTGGCGGTGAGAATGAATGCGTCTATGGCCCTGAGCACACCCTCCGAGGGATGCCCGTCCATATAGGAAATATGCCGGTAGCTGGTCCAAAACCCGGTCCGGATCATATTAATCCCGGCTTTTTTCATTGCCGCCATATCTTTGTCCCATACGGATACATTCGGAAGGAACATGAATTTCCTTGCCACATCCGAGGTCATATAGGTCATGCCTATAATGGGCAGCGGACGTCCGTTTTTACGGAAATAATCACGGTCGCAGGTAAGATATTCCCCTTCCCGCAGAAGCTGCTCATCCATGCCCCATATCCCTTGCCGGAGATAACGGACTTCCCCGCGGTCCGACTCGGCTTTTAAGGTCATATCGTATTGGCCGGACTCCACTTGAACCGGAATGCGGATATGTTCGAAATCCAATTCCCGGCTGTTATCCATCTCAAACTGGTAAGTCCAAAAGGGCGCCTCCCCTTGTTTGCCGAACGTAAACGTAAAGCTCCATTTGTCATTCCGGTCATTAGCCTGGCAAAAGCGGCTTAGCCCTTGCAGTTGGAACTTAACTTTAGGCTTGTCACCCGGGTCATAAACGGCAAAATGAGGCTTCAGCCACATTTCCGTCACCCCGCGGACACAGAACGCAGCCCATTCCATAACAGCTTGTGCCCCTTTTTCCTCCCAGAATGCCTCTGTTAAAGCCTGATTGACAAATATCCAGCGGGAACCGGCAAACGCACCTTTCGTATTTTCCAGCAGGACTACAGGAGCGGCCACTTCCCTGCCTTCTTTGGATATCCCTTTCACCAGCGGGTAAATATGGGCATCCATCGGCCCTGATGTTCCCCCTTCATGGGGAACGTCACTTTGCTGTGTTACATGCAGAATCAAGCTGTAAGCAGGCTTTACGGTCAGACTGTCTGCATAAGGCTCATAGAGGGGAATATCAGCCACGGCTTCTAAATGATCGATCGGAGACGGGTCCACCGGCATGGCTTCATGAATGCGAAGATGCTGATGGTAGGAAGTCTGCTGAGCCTCTTGCTTCCACATGCCCTTTTCTTTGTATACCGGGATTTTAAATGGGGCCCCTCCTATGCTAAGCAGCCCGCCTCCGCGCTTTAAATAACTGTGAATAAAGGTCCATGCATCTTTGGGAAAATAAGGCGCATGGAGATTTACCAGAGTGCCCCCTTCGGTCTCCTCTAAAGCATGTGCGAGTTCATCCGCGCAAACAAGACGGCACCCTGATTGCAGCGTTTTCAAAACATCCTGTGACAAGTCCGCTCCCGTTTTGGGAAAAGACGGATCGTAAAATACAAGTATTGTTTTTGACGGTTGATTCATCTGTGTAATCCCTCCTGCATTTCCTACCTTCTATAGTTCTTCTTCCCTTTCTTTTTTCCTAGTGGATTTTTCAGGAGATGCCATGGATTTATTAAAGATTCGCCCCTTTTTCGCCTGTTTCTTCCTTTTGTCTTTTTTTATCTTTCTTTTGTCTGCCTAGTAAAATCTGTTACCCCCTTCCCCTTTTTAGAACTTTAGTCTATAATGAAGGGCATCTTAATCCATCAGTCAAAATAAACAAACTCGTATAATCTCGGGAATTGGCCCGGGAGTCTCTACCTAATCACCGGAATGATTAGCCTACGAGTGATGCAACCTCATATAATAGAGCCAAAGGAAGGTGTTTCAGCACATCTTTTCTTTGTCTATTTGTTATCCGGTTAATCACTCGAGCTAACGTTACCGTGTCGATGCATGCGGTCGTTAGGTTCGGGTTTTTTATTTTGGCGCATCAACTATTACCAGTAACAAAATGAATCAGGGAGGATACCATGGAGCTGTTGAAACGTAAAATTATCGAAGAAGGCCGGGTTCTGTCGAACCAAGTGCTGAAAGTCGATGCTTTTCTGAATCATCAAATTGATGCGCATCTTATGCAGGAGATCGGGAAGGAATTTGTCCGCCGGTTTGCCGGGCACCGGATCACCAAAATTTTGACTATTGAGAGCTCAGGCATTGCCCCGGCTATGATGGCCGGACTTATTCTCGGGGTCCCGGTCGTCTTCGCGAGAAAGCAAAAATCAGTAACTCTTAAGGACAATTTGTATGTCGAAACGGTTTATTCTTTTACCAAAAAGCAGTCGAATGAAGTCAGCGTATCCAAGCAGTTCCTTTCCGCCGATGACCACGTGCTGATTATCGACGATTTTCTTGCTAACGGGGAAGCCGCACTGGGGCTTGCAAATATTGTCAAAAAGGCCGGCGCCTCTGTAACAGGAATCGGCATCGTGATCGAGAAATCATTCCAACCCGGTGCAGACAAGCTGAAAGAAGCCGGTTACCTTGTGGAATCACTCGCCAGGATTTCTGCTCTGGAAGACGGACGGGTAACTTTCGTAGAAGACGAAGTAAACAGGCCTATTCTTAAGGAGGTTTCCCATGCGTAAAAGCAAAGTACTTACCCTGGGCTTCCAACATGTTCTGGCCATGTACGCAGGCGCAGTTATCGTCCCTCTTATCGTAGGAAGCTCCTTAAAGCTAAATGCCGAACAGCTTGCCTACCTCGTCTCCATTGACCTGCTTACCTGCGGGATTGCAACTCTCCTTCAGGTCTGGAGAAATAAGTTCTTCGGTATCGGCCTTCCGGTTATGCTCGGCTGTACCTTTACGGCTGTAGGACCCATGATTGCCATCGGCTCCGAATACGGCATGCCCGCCATTTACGGTTCCGTCCTGGCCAGCGGCTTGTTCCTGGCTTTGTTTGCCGGTTTTTTCGGCAAGTTGGCCCGTTTCTTTCCTCCCATTGTAACCGGTTCTGTCGTTACTATCATCGGGATCACATTGATTCCCGTAGCCGTGCAAGATATGGGCGGCGGGCAAGGCAGTGCCGATTTTGGAAGCCTGAGCAATCTGGCTCTCTCTTTCGGTGTCCTCTTGTTTATTATCCTGGCTAATCGTTTTTTCACCGGATTTATTCGTGCCATTTCTATTTTGCTTGGTTTAATTTTCGGCACCATTGCAGGGGCTTTCATGGGTAAAGTGGACATCGGGCCACTGCTCGATGCTTCCTGGTTCCACGGGATTCATCCGTTCTATTTCGGATTTCCGACGTTCCATCTGCCTTCGATACTGACCATGACCCTGGTAGCAATCGTCAGTGTGATGGAATCAACCGGAGTGTTCGTGGCACTTGGAAAAATCACGGAAAAAGAGTTAACCGCCGATGATCTGAAACGCGGATACCGTTCGGAAGGGCTTGCCTCTATTTTAGGCTCCATTATGAACTCCTTCCCTTATACGACCTATTCCCAAAACGTTGGGTTGATTCAGATTTCCAAAGTAAAAAGCCGCGACGTTGTCATAACGGCAGGGTTCATTCTGGTTATCCTTGGCTTTATGCCGAAGATTGCCGCCTTGACTTTGCTGATCCCTACTGCGGTTCTTGGTGGTGCTATGATTGCCATGTTCGGAATGGTAGTATCCTCCGGCATAAAAATGCTGGGTGCTATCGATCTGAATAACCATGAGAATCTTCTGATCATTGCCTGCTCGGTCAGTGTGGGACTTGGAGTAACGGTTGCCCCTAACCTGTTTGACCATCTCCCGGACAGCATCAAGATCTTAACAAGCAACGGCATTGTGGCCGGCAGCCTGACAGCTATTCTGATGAACTTCCTTTTCACAGTTGGACGTAAAAAGCAGGATGAGTCCCATGCTTCGGCAGAAAACGTTCATGCCGCTTAATTAATAACGGCCAGCAGTCTAATGTCTGCTGGCCGTTTTTTTATACTGATAATTCCCGCTGTTTTGCCTTAATCTGCCTATCTGGCCATCCAGCCGCCATCTACGCAAAGAACATGTCCATTCATATAATCGGAGGCAGCCGAGGCCAAAAAAACAACAGGACCGATCAAATCATCAGGTGTTCCCCAGCGCCCTGCCGGGATGCGCTCTAAAATCTGACTGCTCCGAACAGGATCATTCCGCAGCGCCTCCGTATTATCTGTACTCATATATCCCGGTGCGATGGCGTTCACCTGCACTCCATGTGAGCCCCATTCATTAGCCAAGGCCTTTGTTAATCCGGCTATGGCATGTTTACTTGATGTGTAACCGGGCACATGAATGCCTCCCTGGAATGAGAGCATAGACGCAATATTAATGATTTTCCCAGACTTTTGTCCGATCATATATTTGCCGGCCAACTGGGATAATACAAAAACAGAATTTAGGTTGACATCCAGCACGGCCTGCCAATCAGCATAGTCATGCTCAGCGGCAGGGGTCCTACGGATAATGCCCGCGTTATTCACGAGAATGTCCAATCCGCCCAATTCATGAACGGTCTGTTCTATGATCCCTGCTAGTTTAGAACGGTCTGCTACATTGGCCTGGATCATCAGAGCCTCACGGCCTAAACGTTTGATTTCTGCTTGTACCCCTTCTGCCGGAGTACTGTTCGTAACCAGTGCCACATTAGCCCCGGCTTGAGCAAGACCAATGGCAAGAGATTTGCCTAGACCGCGTCCTGCTCCCGTGACAATAGCTGTTTTGCCTGATAATTTAAACATATCCATTGACTCACCTTTCTTTAAGGAAGCCCTCCTATTTACAGGGAACTTGGATAAGATTTATGGGCTGATCCTTAAACCGTTTTATTGTTTCGGCTTCAAGGCCTTCATCCGTAATGAAGTAATGAATATCGGATACATGTGCGAACGTGATTAGAGCCCCTTTGCCAAACTTACTGTGGTCTGCTACGCAATAAATCGTTTTGGAGCATTCCATAAACAGGTTTTTGAGCTTCTTAAGTTCTTCAGTAAAGATAGTCAGTCCGTATTCAGGGTGAATACCGGCTGTCGAAAGAAACAGTTTGTGCACATTCAGCTTCTTAATCCACTCATAAGACTCGCTGCCCAGCAGCATATTGTTATGGCGGTATCCTCCCGGCACAATCAACTGGACTCTCTCTTTCCCGGTTAATTCTTTTATAATAAGCAGGTCATTGGTCAGCACAGTAAGCGGTTTGTCAGGCAAACACCTGGCTATTTCAAGTGTGGTGCTTCCCGCATCCAGTGCTATAATGTCACCCTCTTGAATAAAGGATAAAGCATATGATGCAATGGCTGCCTTTTCCTTCTGGTTCTTTTGGTTCGGTATCTCCAAAGGCAACAGGCCGTCCTCCCCTTTCGACAAGAGTACAGCCCCTCCGTGTATTCGTTTTAATAAACCCTTTTGCTCAAGCTTTTCCAGGTCTTCCCGGATAGTTTTCTCCGTCACCTGAAATTTTTCACTTAGACCGGAAACCTTGACACATTGGTTGGCTTCAAGCTCCCGCAGGATAATTCTATGTCGTTCAGCAGCTAACATGAATGGTCCTCCTTAACCTTTGGAACAGATTCATGCTATTACTTTAACTCATCCATAGGGACAGGATCCATATCTTTAAAAGTATAATTTTCTCCGGCCATAGACCAAATAAAAGAATAATTGCTCGTTCCGGCTCCCGAATGAATCGACCAGCTTGGAGAAATGACAGCCTGCTCACCTGCAACAACCAGGTGACGGGTCTCGGAAGGTTCACCCATCAGATGAAGAACCCTTGCATCCGGCTTCAAGTCAAAATACAGATAAGCTTCCATTCTGCGGTCATGCACATGAGAAGGCATGGTATTCCAAACACTGCCGGTTTTCAGGCAGGTCACGCCCATCATAAGCTGGCAGCTTTGAACTCCATCCGCGTGAATATATTGATAAAGTACTCTTTCATTAGAAGTCTCCAGAGAACCCAGATGGTTTGGATTGGCTTCTTTCTGGGACACTTTCGCGGTAGGCAGAGCCGCATGAGCGGGTACCGAACAGAAATAGACCTTAGCGGGGTTAGAAGGGTCTTTGCTGGCTACTGTCACCTTCTTCTTGCCTTTTCCCACATAAAGTGCATCTAATTTTTCCAGTTCATATATTTCCCCATCTACCGTGATAACAGCTTTAGAAACGATATTAAGGAAAGCGATTTCACGCCGTTCTAAAAAATAGTCTGTCTTCAGCGTTTCCCCCGCTTCCAGTCCAAGTGTCTCTTTAACCGGGTAAGCTCCGCCAATTACCATACGGTCGTAGTGAGTATATACCATTGAGATTTTTTCATGCTCAAACAGACTTTCTATCAAAAATTCCTTTCTTAGCCGCTCCGTTGTATACGTTTTCAAATCTGTCGGGTTTGTAGTATGACGTACCTCCATGAAAATACCTCCCAAAATGTTTGTTTTCGTTTGTTTTATAATAACACAACACAAGCAAACCTAAAAGAACATTTTAGGAATAATATGAACCTTCCAAGCCATCCTATTATCTGTTCCTGATGGAACCTTGTCTGCAGGCTAACCTTAACCCGGTATTCATCTATTTTTCCAAAACAGATAAATAAATTCCTTCAGTAATGGGAATTTGCCTGGTTTCAATAAATCCGTATTTAACATACAGGTTTTTTGCAGGAATATTTTGCCCGCCCGTACTGACGATGGCCTTCCTATGCCTTGCTTCTCCTCCAGCAAAACTTATTCTGTACATTCGCATGAGCTGTTTCTCTTTGACAACATATAGTCAGATTATATCAACTATTTTGAAAGTTTCCAGCCTTCTATCCAATTCTGTATTTCATCTGTCTATAAAAGCACGGCTCCCGGAATTTTCCGGAAGCCGTGCTTTTATAGACAGACTAGGATGCTGGTGAAGGGAATTGAACCCCCGGCCTACGCATTACGAGTGCGTTGCTCTACCCCTGAGCTACACCAGCAAGCGGGTTACAGATATTTATTTTAGCACCAAGCTATTCACCTGTAAAGACAGTGGATGTGATTTACAGAATGAAGCCGTTAAAAAATGGAGAGCCATGAATAAACAGGTCGAATTCAGGGAATACAAAAAGTGACAAACAAATCGGTTGTTATTTTCGCTTCGGTAGGGTATGATTGAAATAACAAAAACACTTGGAGACCCGAAGTCACATATGGAGGGATTCTAAAGATCTCCCACTATGGGCTTTTTTTCTTCAACCGGTATTTGGAAAAAATTTGTGGAGGTATTACTCAGGTGCAAACAGGTACAGTAAAATGGTTTAATGCAGAAAAAGGTTTTGGTTTTATTGAAGTTGAAGGCGGCAATGATGTATTCGTACATTTTAGCGCTATCCAAGGAGATGGATTCAAAACCCTGGACGAAGGACAACGAGTTGAGTTCAACGTAGTTGAAGGTAACCGCGGTCCCCAAGCCGAGAACGTAGTGAAACTGTAATCTAAATTGAATAAAAACTGCTCCAATAGGGGCAGTTTTTCTCATACTCACCTGATTTTGTGTAGTTTCCGTATTTATTAAAGGAGGGAAAGGCTTTGTATTTTTCCAAAAAACAGGCTGAGCCTGTCCAAGAAAAAGAAACGTCCATTTGGACCTGCGAGAACGAGAATTGCTCCTGCTGGATGAGAGACAATTTTGTTTTTGAGCAAACCCCTACCTGCCCGATTTGTGATTCTCCTATGATCCAGAATACCAAGGTGCTTCCGGTTGTTGAGAACATGAGCAGTCTTAAAGAAGCATAGCCGCTATTAGAAACTGCCCGTAATACCCTCTTAAGTAAAGAACACTATTAACAAAAACCGCCGGCCTGTGCCTGTTTTTTAAGAAATGGCGCAGCAACGGCGGTTTCATTTGTTCACTCCAACCGGATTTCTTTAAAGTTCGGGATCTTCAGTGGGAACATGCCGAAAATGGACAGGAGAAATCCTTCCGTCATACAATACCTTGAATCCGGCTTTCTTCGCCTTCAGACAATAATCGGCATCTCCCAAATAGAAGGCACTTTCCATATCCAGAGGTCCGATTTGATTGAGCAGCTCCTTTTTCCAATAAGAGCAGGTCAAGGCCACTTCCTTAACCTCATAAATCCCGGTAAACTGCTGATTATTGGTTTCTGATCCTCCAAGCAATCGGCTCCCTACAATACCTGCTTCCGGGGATGAATAAGCCGTTTCCTGCAGCAGTTCTATCCAGTTTGGCTGTTGTACCAGAATATTATTATGGAGCAGAATCACGTCACTTTCCGGATCAGTATAGGCCAGAGCCCAATTCAATGCTTCAGCAAATCCGGCTGTATACATCTGGAAGACTGTAACCAGCCAGCTTTGATCCGCCAAATAAGGTACCGTTCCGTACGTACTCCCGTTGTCAAAAACGACGACCTCGACCATAGAATCGGGCAAAGTAGATTTTAATGCTTCCAGGCATTTTTTTGTATGATTAAAGGAGTTCCAGGTTAAAATGAGGATCGTGACTTTACGGGAAAGTACAGCTTTAACTTGCTCCTGAGCATCCTTAGGAGCCCCCGAATCCAAATTAAATTTGGTATCCGGTTCGTCTTCTTTTATACTTGCCGTATGCATTAAATAAGAAAGATGAAAATCACTTTCCTTCAGATCAGGAAATTCCGGCTTGTCAGGAGATATAAAGGAAGATTTATATTTTCGCTTTCCGGAGTATTTCCTTTTATACCTCACTGCCCTTTTGCCCGTCCCTTTTAAACCTTCATGATCACCTGGACCCAGGGAAGAGGAGGTCCGGCGCCGTTTCCCCGAGACGAGGCGGCCTTGATCGGAAATTTGCGCACGGAAAGCTAACCTGCTATCCTTTTTCGAATAGGAGGAGAGCATCAAAGCCTGGTTTCCCGCGGATTCTTCCTGGGTGCAACCCCCTCCTTTTTCCATAATATTTTCCCCTCCTTCCTTCATTTATACATGTTTCCTCCAGTATTGGAGCAGATCCTCCATAGTTTGTTTAAAAGGAATTTGCGGTGTCCAGCCGGTTTGACTATGAAATTTCGTATAATCCCCCAGCAAAATTTCTACATCGGAGGGGCGGAGGCGTTCCGGATCTTGCTTGACTTCAATGGTCACAGAACTATATGAGAGCAGTACCTCCAGCATTTCTTCTATGGTACAGCAAGATCCTGACGCAATGTTATAACATTCACCGGGCTCCCCTTTTTGAAGAGCCAGCCAGTACGCTCTCACTACGTCACGAACATCCGTAAAATCCCGTTTGGCCTGAAGATTGCCTACATATAATACGGGAGGTTTAATCCCTTTTTCGATCTCGGCAATCTGTTTGGCAAAATTGGAGGTAACAAACTTTTCCCCGCGCCTTGGACCTGTATGATTAAAGGTACGTGTGCGAATAATATGCAGACCGTAGCTCTTATGATACTGGTAACCCAGATAGTCTTGAGCTACTTTGCTGATTGCATAAGGGCTCAGGGGACGTAAAGGATTATCTTCAGTAATCGGGACTTCCCCAGGTTCTACCTGTCCGTACTCTTCACTTGAACAGGCGATTTGTATTTTACACGGCAATTCTTTCCTTCTAACCGCTTCAAAAATATTTACCTGCCCGGCCACATTATTATGAATGGTATCAATAGGTGAATTCCAGGACGTTGGAGCAAAGCTTTGCGCCGCCAAGTGAAAAATCAAATCCGGTTTCTCCCGGCTAATCAGGTTTTCAACGGAAAAAGGGTCTCTAAGCTCACACTCAATCAGATGAATTTCAGAAAGAATATCCTCAAGATGATTCATCCGGCTGCGGTTCCGGATTGTTCCAATTATATCTACCCCTATCTCCAACAAATACTCTGCCATATGACTGCCGACAAAACCGGAAATTCCGGTCACTAAGGCTTTTACCATACAGTTCACCTCTTAGTAAAAATGTTTCCGCCGGAAACGGAAAAAGGTTATTCCCTTTCCCCGTTCTCTGCCAGAACGTTCTTGATATATTGTTCGAATGGTTTATGACAAACCAGTAGTCCCTCATTAGTCGAGACCACAATCAAATCATGCACCCCGAGAATCAACGTCTTTTTATCTGACAAAATAATATTCCCGGTGGAAGATAGTAATGAAACCTCTCCCTGGATAACGTTCCGTTCTTCATCCAAATCATGAAACCTCGGCAAAGAAGACCAGGTTCCTATATCATCCCAAACAAAATCAACCGGTATGGTAAACATGGAGTCAGCCTGCTCCATAATGGCATAGTCCACGGAAAGCTTGGGCATCAGCGGATAGACCTCATTCAGACTGGAGCCGCTTTGGATAAGGGTCTTCCACATTTGAGGCTGAAGTTGTTCCATATAAAAACAGATTGTGGATGGCTTCCAGATAAAAATACCGCTGTTCCACAGCATGCAGCTGTGTTTAAGAAGCTCTACCGCCTTGTCAAAAGAAGGTTTTTCTATAAACCTCTTAACTGGATAAGCTCTTCCATAAGACAGTTCTTCCTCATATTCCATATAGCCGTAACCCGTTTCCGGACGGGTCGGCCTGACTCCAAGTGTGACAATGAGATTACCTTGGCGTGCTACCTCAGCCGCCTTATCCAGAGCCTCTTTCAATTTGGGAACATCTCCGATATATTGGTCTGATGGAGTAGTGACCAAGACGTCATCGCAGTTCTCGCGTAAAAAGTGAAGAGCTGTCAAGGCTATGCAGGGAGCTGTATCGCGCTGTTCCGGCTCTAATATGATCTGATCCGCATGAAGTTCGGGAAGCTGTTCCAGAAGAAGAGGCAGGTAACAGGTCGCGGTCACTACGTACAAGTCTTCTTCAGGCAAAAATTCCCGGTAACGTCGGTAAGTTTGTTGAATCAATGTTTCCTTGCCGAGAAGGGCAAGAAACTGCTTTGGTTTACGGGCCTTGCTTTTAGGCCAGAAGCGGGTACCCTTTCCTCCTGCCATTATAATGACTTTCACGGATCCCTCACCTCCTCGCAACTCCCCCTTTCTGAAAGACCAGCCTTTAGCTCCCTATCCCTTATGAAGGAAATATTCTGGTTCCGGGCTCCGGTTGATCCCTTGGGATGTTTATCCATTGTATGTGTCGGACAAAACGGAAGGGCACGGCAGTTGTACCTTGTGATATTGGCACCTTCTTGTTAGAAATGATAAAATTCCTTTCAAAAATGTAAGGATTCCGAAAGCAAATTCGATGGGAGAAAAGGGGAAGGTGAGATAAGCTAGAAGTAACGAAGGAGGATGTTATGTATGAAAGAGACAATGGCCTTAAGCGCCACTACCATCCCGAAAACAAAAAAGAAACGAAATAAAAAAAAAGCATCGGCTTTGCGAAAATTCATGTTACTCTTCTTGATATTGGTGGTTATACTGCCCATCCTGGGATGGACAACCTTAACCTTAACCGGAATGTATTTGGTCGGCGGTGAGAAAATAAAAGCGATTGAAACCAGTCTGTCTCAAGGAAATATTTATGGACATGAGGGGACTTTGGTAACGGTAAACCAAATGCCCGCCTATATACCAAAAGCTTTCGTCGGTATAGAAGACCACCGGTTTTATAAACATTACGGAATTGATCCAATCTCCCTGGGAAGAGCCATATGGACCGATATGAAGGACGGGCAAAAAACCCAGGGGGCCAGCACTATTACCATGCAAGTTGCCCGTAATCTCTTCTTATCCGGAGATAAAACGTATACGCGTAAGTTTAAAGAAATGGCCATTGCGACAGAGCTTGAAAATAAATTCAGTAAAGAGGAAATTCTGAACCTGTATTTGAATAATATTTATTTCGGCAACGGTCAGTACGGGATCGAAGCAGCGGCCCAATATTACTTTGGCAAAACAACCAGACTAAATGATCCCCAAAAACCCGTGATTAATCTTTCCGAGGCCGCAATGCTGGCCGGTATGGTGAAAGGACCTGAAGCGTATAATCCTCTTAAAAATAAAGATAAAGCGCTAAAACGCCAACAAGTAGTGCTTAACCGTATGGCTCAGCTTGGATTGATTAGCAAACAGGAAAAAGAAGAGGCTTTGCAAAAGGAGGTCGCTTTTATTTCCAAAACGGTCAAGCCGGCTTCCTGATAAAAATCAAAGCACCTTGCTTCTTTTTGGAAGCAAGGTGTTTTATTAAAGACAGATAATTTCGATATTTTTTTATCTTCGAACGGGGTATCTCCTACTTTTGGCAGGAGCAAACACCGCATGTTTTTAAATAGGCACACCTTCAATAATTGAAATGGTGGAAGAGGTTGGCACAACTCTGGAGAGCCGGAAGCCCGACTCCAGATATAACTGTTCGAATTCCGCCTGTGTCCGTTCTTTGCCTGTTGTCTTTGTCAGCATTTCCATATCAACCAGCGTATCGTAATTTGTTTCATTGCCGGAATCAAGAACAATTTCGAGAAGTAACAGTTTTCCCTTATTCCCTATGGCTTTGCGGCAATTGCTCAGAATAGCCACAGACTCCTCGTCGCTCCAATCATGAATGATATGCTTCATTATATAAGCTTCTGCTCCCTCTGGGACAGATTCGAAGAAGCTTCCTCCCACACATTTACATCGGTCTTCTAGTCCCGAACGTTTCATAAATTGTTTGGTTCCCTCAATAACGGCTGGCTGATCAAACACAATTCCCCTTGTGTTCTTACAAGATCGAAGAAGCTGTTCCATTAAGATGCCGTGTCCGCCGCCAATATCAATGACCGTTGCAAACTGTGAGAAATCATAGGCCCCAAGTAAAGCCGGAATGATTCTCCGGGAGTAAGCACTCATTGTATTTTGAAAAATTTGTTCGTCTTCCGGATGTTGCGAAAAGTAGGTGAAGATGTCCATGCCATGAGCCGCCTCAAAGGGAGGTATCCCTTTGGTTAGGGTATCAATCAAATGACAGGCCGGCTTCATATGCCACGGTTGCCCAAACATTAGGGCGGAAGCATGCAAAGAATCGGGTGTATCCGATCGGAGAACTTGCCCCAACGGACCTAATTCAAACGTCTTTTCTTCCGTCTCGTGAAATATTCCCTCACCGCACAGAAAGCGCATCACCCGATACAATGGAGAAGCCTGTGTCTGTGTTAATTCCGCAAGTTCTTGACAAGTAAGCGGTCTTTCTGCCAGCAGATCGGGAATCCTCAATCGGGCGACTGTGTATATGGAATTGGTAATAAGGCTTCCAGCTAGAAGATGCATCAACTTCCCGGACACTTCCGAATGTTCCATCACTTCAGCAGACATGGCAATACCTCCCATTAATTGGTTATACTTACCTATAATTAGTTCCATATTGAGGGAGATATTCCTTCTTTCACTGAAAATTCAAATTTTCGATATCTGATTTTCTCTATTTTGCCATTTCCTGCAACAAGTACGAATTGCAGAAGATCATAAAAAAATGGAACGGTCAGGAATAGCTCCTGTCCGTTCCATTTTTACTTTTTATAGTCCTGGACTGTTTTATTGATAATAAGAACATACTTTTGGGGAACAATCCCCCTATATTACCTATGTAGGTAATTTGTTTAAATAAATTACTCTGATACCTTTTCAATAGTAGGTAAAATTGCAATGGGCGGGTTTGAAAAATGTGCTAATTGGTAAAATACATTCACTTTCTCTCCTACTGCGTATACTTCATTTTTTGGAACAGGGACTATTAATATCTTACCCTGATCCACTAGATCTCCCCAATTTCCTTCCAAGGCTTCTTCTTTTGTGGGGGTATTTGCAACAGTCATATACGTATCACCAACAGAAATGATATACCCGGTGAAAGGTGGCTGTTCCTGTTTGCTGGCAGATGAGATAGAAGTGCTTTTCAACGAAGACTCATCTGAATGTGCAAATGCGGGAGTAAGTCCTGCTGTTAATCCTAAACCTAATGTAAGAGTGGTTGCTACAGCTACTAACTTCTTTTTTGTGATCATCGTTCTGATCCTCCTTGTATTTATTTGGTTACAATTACATATTTCTATATAATAATCTTAATTTCCTTTATATTTACTAATAGTTAACATTATTGTCACAAATGATATACATAATATAAAAACATAAAAAGGCTCCCCACAAATTTGCCAAACTCATGAGAAGCTTTTAAAAAATTTTTACGCTTAAAGAATAGGGGAAAGCAATCTGGCTACGGATTCGGCCATTCTCGTTAAATGGGACCGGCTTTTATAGCCCGACAAAGTCAATAACTCGCAATCTTCCAGGTCTTTTTCAAAAATGCCCTCTAATTGGCCAGCCACTTGAACATCGTACAGTACCGCATTCGTTTCAAAGTTCAATTCAAAACTCCGGTAATCCATATTTGCCGTACCTACCGAGGAAACGCCGCCGTCCACCACCATCGTTTTTCCATGAAGAAACCCTGTTTTGTATAAATAAATATGGGCTCCTGCTATTAGAAGGTCCTCCATATAGGAGTAGGTTGCCCACTCTACTACCAGGCTGTCGCTCTTTTTAGGAATCATGATGTGTACGTCGACACCCGTAGATACCGCCACTTTTAAAGCTGTCAGTACGCTATCATCCGGAACAAAATAGGGAGTCTGCAGATAGATGCGCCGTTTCGCTTCGGAGATTAGCTTGATGATGCAAAATTTAATCTGCTGCTTATCGGAGGCCGGCCCGCTTGAAACAATTTGAACAGCCGTATTCCCTTGAGTTTGAATCTTAGGATAATAGCCCAAATCACTTACAATCGCCTCAGACGAAGGAATCGACCAATCCATCAGAAACTGGACCTGCATCCGGTGAACGGCATCCCCTTGGATTTTCAGGTGAGTATCACGCCAATAACTGTACTTGGGGTCCAGCCCCACGTATTCATTCCCCAGATTAAATCCGCCTATAAACCCTATCCTTCCATCAAAAATGGCAAATTTACGGTGGTTGCGGTAATTCACCCGAAAGTTCAGATAACGGATTTTAGAAGCAAAAAAAGGGTATGCCTTGCCTCCCGCGGCTTCAAGTTCCCTGAACACTTCCCTGTTTAATTTGGGGGAACCGATGTCATCATAGAGAACACGGACCTCAACACCTTCACTTGCTTTGTCAGTCAATGCCTCTATTACTTTTCGTCCGGTTTCATCATTTCCTATTTTATAATATAACAGATGTATATGTTTTTCGGCCCGTTCAATTTCTTCCATGATAGCTCTCAACTTATCTTGTCCATCTGTATATAAGGTAACTTCATTATTTTCCGATAAAAGCGAGTAACTGCTGATCAGATTCATATAAATCAGGGGCTGATAATCCTTAATACCGGGCTGTTTGTATTCCAAATCTCCCGCTTTCATTTTGCGGACCAGGCTTTTAATGTCCTCCCGTATCCGGGGGTCTATTTTAGGCTTCATTTTGTATACTTTTTGTCTGGCCAAATTTTGTCCGAACAGCAGGTAAATAATAAAACCGAAAAACGGCACGAAAAGCAGCAAAATAAGCCAAGCCCAGGCAACAGCCGCATTGCGCCTTTCCAAAAAGATAATGACCGCAGCAAAAAAAAGATTAATAACTGGTATCCACCGAACAACGAAGTGGACAAGTTCACTAATCCAGTGTGGCAGCATAAAAATTTCCCCATTTTCTGGTTTTGATTTAGGATACCCGGCAGCAAAAAGAATTATCCTTCCACAACAAATATTGACTTCATTAAAATAAGTAACCATAATAAATGTAGGATTAGATGGAACTGAAATGGTTACAACTAACATGTAAATAATTAACATAATTATACCCTCAGGAGATTTAACAAAATGTCTACTCAGATTCATTACGATCTGGCTGCTTCTATTGGTAAAGTTCACTTGCAAGTTACCGATTTACCTGCCTCCCTGGCTTTTTATCAAAATGTGATCGGCTTTCAGGTGCTGGAGCAAACAGATAATAAAGCCATGCTTACAGCGGATGGCGAAAATGTACTTTTAACTATTGAACAGCCCGATCCGGTTTACCCCAAACAAGGGCGTACAACCGGCTTGTATCACTTTGCGATTCTCCTGCCCTCGCGCAAAGACTTGGCCAAGGCGCTTATTCATTTGCTTGAGGAGCGATATCCGCTTCAAGGAGCTTCCGATCATCAGTTCAGTGAAGCAATTTATTTGGCAGATCCGGATGGCAACGGGATTGAAATCTATGCAGATCGCCTTAGGAAATTGTGGGAATATCAGAACGGTTTTCTCACTGCTGTAACCGACCCTCTAGATGCAGAAAATCTCTTGCAGGAGGCAGATGATACTCCCTGGAGCGCTCTCCCGGCGGGTACTGTGATCGGGCACATTCACCTGCATGAATCCGACCTGGATAAAGCCCGGACGTTCTATCACCAAGGCCTCGGTATGACTATTACTCTTACCATTGGCGGTCATGCTCTTTTCGTTTCAGCGGGGGGTTACCATCATCACGTGGGGTTAAATACCTGGAATGGAAAAAGGATAGCTGCTCCGAACCCTCAAAGTGTAGGATTAGTTCACTATTCTATTCAATTTGAGGATGAAGCCAGTCTCAAACGGTCTCTGGAGGGGTTGGAGAATATTGGTGTAACCCCCGTCCGCGAACAAGGCTCCTTGTGGGTAACCGATCCATTCGGGCACAAGATTAAGCTTTTGAAAAAAGAAAAGCACTGACAAAAAGCCAGTGCTCCAATTTCCCTTCCTACAGCTTGTTCATCTTCCGGCATAAACTCCCGTAGAATCAGGCGTCCGGTTTCAAGTCTCATCCTATATCCACCTTCTTAGCTATTAACGACATTAGAATTCATCAGGAGAGATTATCCTGATTTTTTGGTCCTTAGCTCCACTCTTCCCTTTACTCAGAATTAGGCACCGACATGAAGCATCTGGTACTTGCTAATGTTTCTATTATTCTACAAATAAAGGAACTTTAACGAAGCCCTGTTCTGTCGTCTTAATGAGACCGATGTCCGACAACCGGAGCTCAGGGATGACTATCAGCGCAAGCAGAGAAAGCGTCATGAATGCATAGTTCATCGTACAGCCAGCCTTCTTCAAGGCCTCACTTACCGCCCTTGATTGTTCAGCAACCTGTTCGAAGGGTGCATTCGACATAAGCCCTGCTATCGGAAGCGGAAGTTTGGAAACCCCGTTTTCTGTTACAACTGCAATTCCCCCTTGTATGTCAGCCACCGCGTTGGCCGCTTGCGCCATTAATGCATCGGAATTACCGATAACCATTAAATTATGGCAATCATGTGCAACTGTCGTAGCGATTGCTGCCGGCATGTTGAAGCCAACATCTGATACCAGACCGATAGCTTGCTTCCCTGTCCCTTTATGGCGCTCAATCACGGCAATTTTACATAAATCGTCACCGCCATCCAGCTTGACTATGCTGTTTTCTATCCGGACGGATACGAGCAGTTCCTTCGATTCCCTCACCTGGATCGATCTTGCTGTCTTTACACCTGATGCAACCGGTGCTTCAATGATGAAGTCCTCCGGCTGTACGGAACGGGCCAAGCGTATAGAACGAATTGCCGCTTCCGGGTATTCGAACTCAGGCAAGTCGGCAACCATACACCCATCCTCCGCAACCACTTGTCCGGCAGCAATCGTCATTGTAACGTTCACGTCAGCCAAGTTGCCATCGAGCATAATGATATCCGCGAATGCACCTGGTGTAATGGAACCGATGTCACGGGTAACGCCAAACCGCTCAGCCGTATTAATTGTCGCCATCTGTAAAGCAGTCACCGGTCGTACACCCTGGGCAATCGCATGACGTACGACGAAGTCCATATGGCCTTCATCCACTAACGATTCCGGGCTGCGGTCGTCCGTCACAAGCATCATTCGGCGTGTATCAATACCGTAGTCGGTATGAGCCTTGATTGATTCCGCCACATCATGCCAAGCGGAACCGCGTCTCATCTTCGCATACATACCGAGGCGTACGCGGGCAATGACATCCTCTGCGTTGACGCTCTCGTGGCAACCTGTAATGCCGCTTGCCGCATACGCAGGCAATCTCCAATCATCAACCGGCCATGTATAATGGCCATCGGCAACTCTTCCCGCGCGCAAAGCCGCTTGGATTTCTCCGATCATCTTCTCATCGCTGAACACAACACCCGGAAAGTTCATCACTTCACCAAGTGCGATCATATCAGATCCCCAGGTGAACGCTTCTGCCACTTCCTTTGGACCAATGGAAGCCCCGGCCGTCTCCAGCTCGGGTCCGGTCGAAGGCACACAGGAAGCCACCTGCATATAAGCAGCGAGCGGTGTAGTTCTTGCTTCCTCAAGCATAAGCCTTAACCCCGTCAGTCCAAGCACGTTTGTTATCTCATGTGCATCGAAGAATCCGCCCGTCGTTCCTTTAACCAGAACAGCTCTGTCGGCGTAATCTGGCTGCTCTCAATATGACAGTGCCCGTCCAACAGACCGGGCGCAACATAACGCCCCTCTGAGTCTATAATCCGGGTATGGTCCCCAATCAGGTGGCTTGCATCCTTCCCTACGAAAGCAATCCGGGCACCTTGCACACCTATAGACATGTCATCCAATATTTCTCCGGAGGTAACATTGACCAATTTTGCATGTTGAATAACAAGCGTCGCTTTCTTATCTCCTCTGGCCGTAGCTACTAAGTCAGGCACGCAATCGGCAAGATGCGGTCTAGCAAAGTGTGCTGTTGATCCCATTTTCTTCAATGTCTCCTTTGAAGTATGATGAGTATTTTTTGTTTGTTCAATTATAAAGGATTGGAAGAAGATTTCAAAATCTGTTGATTACAGATAATGGACGCGGCTTCTTTTTGAATTTCGTCTGATGTGTAGCATGGAGGCTGCCCACCCGTCGTACATCACCAAAATACCCGTAGAGAGACGCTCGTTGGGAAGATGGTCAAATCTCTTGTTATGCCCCAATCGAGTAGGAGGGGGGTAGCCCCCGTCCTCTCAGTCAAGTAGCCCGAAGGAGTTTCACCTTCAGGCTCTCACAGAACCGTACGTGAACCTCTCAATTCATACGGTTCTTATCATTCAGCCAGTTACGGTATCATTCCGAGAGCTCAATGTGGAAACATATTGGGTTCCCTTTTTGCAAGTTCTTTCAGCCATTTTTCCGCTCGGGTGCGATGTCCTCTGAGCCTTTTGTATTTACACATCGCCCATTTGACTAACCTGCGGTTCAGATAGTCAATGTGTATTTTACTGCTGATGGATTGAATTTTGTGAAGTAGTTGAGCCATCCTCTAAACATTGGAGATAGCATTTCAGCGATCACTTCAATTTTACTGCCAGTATGGCTATGAATTCACAGAGCTTTTATCTTGTCTCTGAAGGCTTTGGCTGATTTCAAACTCACCGATGGCAGAAAGTTAAACTGTAACCTCTCCAATCTGTCTTTTATGAATACCCTCCGAAAGGTGTATCCCAAAAACTCAAACTCGGTGACCGGATATTCCTTCACTCTATCCTTATCTTTGCAATACACCATTTTGGTTTTCGTTGGATGCAATTCGAATTTGCATTCCTCTAGTCGTTTCTTCAGCTTTTCCAGAATCTACCTCGCTCCCGCTTGCGTTTTACAGTGGATAATGGCATCATCTGCATATCTTTCAAACGGTGCGTTTGGATTTGTTCGTTTCATCCACAAGTCAAAATGCGTAATGCATAAAAAGATTCGCAAGTACAGGGCTTATGACGCCTCCCTGCGGTGTTCCGCTTTTGCGTTCAATCCACTGATTCTCCGAATTGATGAATGGTGCTTTGAGCCATCTTTCTATGTACATCAATATCCATAGCTCACTTATGTGTTTTCGCACAGCACGCATTAGTAATTCGTGATTGATGTTATCGAATAGAACTTTTATGTCAATTCTAAGACAAAGTCATATTTCCAGCATCTTTTCCTTGCTTGACCTATGCATCAATCGCTGACTTGTTTGGACGGTACCCATAGGAATCTATATGGAATATAGGTTCTACTCTCGGCTCCAGATACATTTTCATTACCATTTGAGCTACTCTGTCTCCGACTGTCGGAATGCCGAGTCCTCGCGTTCCGCCGGGCTGGCTGCTTGGCAAACGGTATTAAGGCAGCATGAGTGCATATCAGGCTCTGATGTGAAACACAGGAACCTGCATCATGATGGTAAGTGAAAAGACACAAGTCACAGAAAGACAAGGTCGAAATAGCGAAGCGTAATGCAGGGGCGGGATGTGCCTTTCACAGCACACCACCACCGTACATGCGGGTCCGCATATGGCGGTTCCGAAAGTTAACAAAGCTCCAGATAACGAGAAAGCAAACTTTTCAGCCCTTTCGCTTCCCAGTTACTCTCAGTTAAAACAATAACTTTTTCGTTCGCAGTATAATTCTTTGCTAAGTTCGGCAAAGATAACTCACATATCCTATCTTCTTTAGCATAGTATTTCTAGTATATGATATAATACTGAGTCTCTTTATAAATGATTGTTTCTTTTAACTCAAAGTAGTATTTCTCGGAATTAACAATTTTTTCCATCGCTGATAGCCAACCATCAAATGTATAATTCTCGAACAGCAATTCTTCCCACTCATCGTTAACGTACTCGTTAATATAATATTCTTTATCATTTTCCGAATGAAACTCATTAATTGTATGTATTAAGTTAAACCCCATAACGTCCAAATCTTAATTTTATAGCATAATCAGTACTAAATATTTAAATGTTTCTCATTCTTCTACATCTTCGTAAAACCATTTAAAATGTCACCTATCCAATTAGAAGGTCATTAAGATAGGATCAATATAATTTTTACATGAATATATTTCAAAAAAAGATTTTTGTGAAGTAATCCCTAACTTCCCACGTAACCCCTCTCTATCATATACTCCCGTTACTCGAAAAGGGTAAAAAGATTGTGATTTTACATGTAATAGCGGGCTGGATTGTCTTATGACTCCCTTGAAGTTCTGTTAGCCCTTTCACTTGAAATCAAGCCCGCAGAGAATTCATGTTAAATCAATCTATTAGCAACAAATACTGTAGTTTTTTCACAGAGTACAGGAACTATCTTGAAATTTTGTTTCAAAACTTTTATTAACTTTAAAAATGATTCTTACTCAGTAACATTCTCTACTTCAATTTCCTGTTCCAAGTTATCAATTTCAACTTCAACAAGATTACGTATCATTTCATAAATTTCTATATCCTGATTTATGGCTTCAAAGCTAACTACTAAAGAATATCTTGCGGCTTCATTCGCATCCCAGCCTTTATGTCCACGAACAGCGATACAGAAACTATCAGTTAACTGGTTTGATTTAACTATAGCCCAATCCTTTTGTAATGTACTATAAGAGCGAGAAAAATCTTTTGCTTGACCGTAATTACTCTGTTCACCAATTACCCAATTAAAATTACCATCATCATCAACAGACGCACCTGTATTGAAAATTCTTTCTGCAAATGAATCAATACTTTCACCAATCTTACTACATCTCCAGTCAAGCCAAGTAGATAAGTATCTACTAATTGTTCTTCTTGTGTTTCTTGGTTTGGCTACATATGATAAAGTAATATCTATTCGAATATCATAATCTTCACCAATAGCATATAACTCTTCTGGAATAGGTATTTTATAAATATGAGCCTGGCCTTCTGAAAGATATAGAGTGTTTTCTGTAACCAAAGTAATACGATATTCATCGTTTTGAGTAGCCCTAATTACATTGGGAAGTCCATAACCAACATGCCGAATAATTTCCTGTGCGTTAGCAAATTTTTCATTAACACTTATTGGCCATCTAGCAGAATGTGCTATCAATGCTCTATACAATAACGCTGGGGAATTTTGGAATAATTTTTGGATTTCAGCAGCAATATATGAAACTTTAGGTGTTGAAAATGATGTTCCTATCATGTCTTTTGAGAATGCAGATCCTTCTGGTGATACTCTAAGTAACTCAGGACAAACATCCGATGGTGTAGTAAGTCGTACATCATTACCCTCTTTATTTTTCACCCAAGTTCCACCATATTCAACTACATCCGGCTTTACTGAATTCCAAATTCCTGCACCAGATCGGGAAAAAGCAGAAGGTTCATTTTCCCCACCAATGCTAATAGAATCTTCCGTTTCATAATTTGAATATGTGATAGAACCGACAGTAAGAGCTTGCATGCTTTGTGCTGGATTTGCAATTCGTGACCGCTCATCGAATAAATACTTCGGATATGATTTACCCTCATTGTAAAATTCTTTTATAGTAGTGTCATAAACATTTCCTGCGGCTTGTATAATCAAAACATCATGTTCGTAGCTCTGCATATCAATTTCAGCAGCCCATGGTGACATATGCTCAATCTCACATGAACTAATCTCAGCAATGGAATGATTAAAAATCTTAGTTTTTCTAGTAAAATTCTCTGCAAAGTCTTTAACGACGGCTTTTATAGTAAGGGGAGGAAAAACTCTACTTTGAATAGAATGTCCATTGGTTTCATCTAAAACTCGTGCATTTCGAATAAAGCACGGCAATTTATATGTACCCGATTGAGGAATTTCAAAAGGATACAAAATTGCTCCTGCAACTCTTGTTCCATGTCCCCCATTTCCTACTTCATCAGCAACTGAGGTTGTTCCTTTGACATAACATCTAGAGTCATCACTAAGAATTGCCGGCCCAATATATTTATGTCCTTCTTGAATTCCACTGTCAATAACTGTAATAATTGGTGCATCATCGTCAGGAGGAAGAATTTCTAACTCCGGATTTATATCTCTAACAATGTCCGTAGCAGATTTTCCAATACACAACTTCCCAGCATATTCAATTTCAAATATGGGTGAGAAGTTATATACTAAGTCCCTTAAACACTTTCCATTTATCCTTACTCTAACTGAAAAACTATCGCAAAATTCTAGATAGGTTTGTTCGCCATCTATGAATGACCCAGTAAACTCTCCGTTGTAGGACTTAATAAAGCTTTCGAATTGCTGCTCTCTTTCGGACTTTAATTCATCCCAACGATCATAAGCCTCGTAATACTTTTTTTCCAATTTATGAACACTATGCTATTTTTATATTCTTCATCGCTAATATCATGAGGCTTTTCTGGCGGCTGATCTATCGTAAAAATATTACCAGAGCAACTGATACTTACATCAACTTCATATTTTTCATCATCTTTTATTGTTGCCCAAATACTCATTAAATTCTTCCCAAGTATTTTTTTCAAGCGAGTATCTTCCTCATGAAATTTATATACACGAGCTGGGGTATTGCAATTCCTTGAGACCTCATTTATAAAATCTTCTGTTTTTTTAATTAACGTAGCAAATTCTGTATCGCCATTTGAAACTATTACATACCCATTTTCAAGTTCAGAAATAACTTCAAATCCAAGGTTTTTTAAGAAACTTACATCATTACTCGGATCAATCTCCAATAAAATAGGGATACCTGTTTTAATTTCCGGTAAATGCTCTCTTAGGCGTTCTTCTTGTCTCTCATTCCACAATTTAGATAACTGAGTGGCCTGTCTTTTAATATATCCCCCATGGCTAGTTCGATTTCTTCTATTTTCATTTGTCCTTGGATTGGGTATTCCCATACCTCGAAATTTTGGTTTACCGGCTAAAACTAAAGGTAAAGGAAGATGTGAAAAATTGTTTCTTTCCGACATAGCTCCACCTCACTAATATTTCATGGTGATATCCTTGATTACTCCCATGATATGTTCTTTTTTTACGAAGTTTGATCCATCAAGAACACAACTTTTAGCTGCGTTTTGTGCTATAGATACAATATTTGCAGCAGAATGACCTTCGAGTTTCTTAGAAAGGATATCCCAATCTATATCTTTACTTACATTCATAGCAGAAAATGTGGTAATTAATAATTTTCTTATTTCATTAATTGATGGTTTAGGTATCTCAATGACATCATCAAATCTTCTAAATAAAGCCTCATCAAGTGAAACCTTCAAGTTAGTAGTAGCCACCACTAAGCCTGGTGATTTATATTCATCAAGTAACATTAACAACATATTTACAATCCGCGGGACTTCACCTACGTCCTGACCGGATGTTCTGGATTTGGCAATAAAATCGCATTCATCGAGTAACAGTACCACAGGTTCATTTTTACAATAATCAAAAACAGCTCGTAGATTTGAAGCAGACTCTCCAAAGTATGAGGATAGTAATGAATCAAACCGTACTTTTAATAAAGGCAATCCCAAATTCCATGCCAAACGTTCTGCTGCTAAGGTCTTACCACAACCAGGATCGCCGTACAATAAAACTTTTTTTTTGGGAGAAAGGTTGAATTTAGCCAGCCGCTCTTTAGCCGCATATTCCTTTTCAATGCATAAAAGTCTATTTTCAATATCCTCATTTAGAATCATATGATGTTTTAATTGATCCCGAGGAACATAAGAGACTAATGGCATGTCATTTCGTTTACTCGTGGGTAATGCACCCATGCCACTGCCATTATTTCTTTCGTTTCTATATTGGGCAAATCCATTATTCACTTTCGGCTTTTCATTATATTTAATTTTTTCAAGGGAGTTTGCTAAAACCCCATGATTTTTTTCTCGTTCACTCGAAATAATGAGGTCGGCAATTTTTTTTAATGCTACAATATCCTCTGAGAAAATAGCTTTAAAAAGCCTCTTATATAAATCAGCGTTCATATTGAAAATGTCCTTTCCCAGTTGAAATACATACGTATGCGTGGTATCCTCCATTTATCAACAGACCTAACTTGATCTTATCGCCATTATAATCCAAGTTATACTACTCGTCACTGTACTATTATTTCGAACGATCTAAATCAACAACCAATCAATACTGCTACCTCACATACGTATAATATTCCATGTTTACCTCTACTTATTATTCCCCCATTCTTTTCTTTCGGCCCTTGAACAACTCCAACCACGAATCAAAATACATCAGCCTAACATCCAGTGGCACCACGACCAAACAATATCCCGTTATTATATTCATTACGTTATCTCTGAAGAAAATCAATAAATTTAACAAGGGCTCCGCTAATAAAAGCTACTATAATAAAAATAAAAACTCCATCCGTTTTTACGATTGATCTGAGTGGTTGAAGTGCTTTATTGGTAATGATTTTATAGACTAGAGCAAAGTAATTAAGTATATAAAATATCACCAAACCAAGTCCAGCTATTTGGAATATTAAAAAGTACGCTTCCATTTTATTCCTATTCTGTTGTAAATCCCATAAGGTCCTTGGAGCATCGGTTACTTTGATATTCGAAAATTTACCTATCGCATTATCTAATTGTTCTGGTTGATAAATGGGATTGTTAATTAATATAATAAGCCCGAAAATCACAAACCAGTATATTATAAGATAGTACTTAAACGAAACTGATACACTTCTTTTATAGTATGCAACTAGAAACGTGATGAGAAATCCCATTGTTAAAACTACAGTAAAAATCCTCATAATTAATTCTTTATATTGGATAAAGTAAAATATTGATAAACCAAAGAAAGCTGTTGCCAAAAATCCATAGACAATCATTATCCCTATTTTGTCACTCTGGCTTACTGAAACGGTTTGAACTGTTGTAGGGTTAATTGTTGTATACTGATGATGATTACGGTGTTCATGATGTTCATAAATAGTTTTTCTTTTGTCTATTACCTTCACGTTATTGAAGCTATCGCTTACATTTTGGTTATGACTATTTTTTTGGATCGTTTTAGTTTTATTTACCGTTACCAATAATCCAACACATGTTAGAATAATGCCAATAATACTAAGCCACGTACTGAAATCCATTCAAAATATTCCCCTTACCTATTTATAGTACATCTATAATAATATTTGATTCATCTAATGAGTTCTAAAAGTATTCCACTTTGAGGTATCGAGATACGTAGCTGTCTCGAATAGAAAAAGCTCCAGATCATTATCAAGGAAAAAAACTGACCTGTACTCCGATTATTTTCCTTTTCATCTCAATAAAAACTGCATTGAAGTCTTCATTGTCATTAACTCTTTACGTTTTCCTTTCATCGAATTGACTGATGGAGCCATTGAAGGCTAGACTCGCATCAAGTGACTTCGTCCTAAAACAATGCTGACGAATACGTCTGATGACTTTTCTGGATATGCCAGCGTAAAATAGACTAATCATCTTCCAGAATACATACAGACCCTTAAAATCGTTGCTCATACCCACCTTCTTCAATAGTGAAGTTGGGCCAATCCCATTTGGCTCAGTAAACATGGTTACGTTGTACTTTTTCGATAATAAGAGCTTTTGCATGGATCTAGGAAATCGTTTGTTGGCTAATTCCTCGAAGTGCTAAATTTAGAATTATCTATAGGCAAAGTTTTCACCTCTGGTATTCGAAAATACTAGCAGCGAGATGGGACCTTCAACCCGCATCCCACTACTTATATTCCTACTTTAAATTTCCACACTATCAGACAAATTCCTGCTTATTCACAAAGCTTTTACCATTCTTTGACTACGGTTTTCCCAAATAACTGTGTCATCATATTTTAACTGTATTGTTAAAAAAACCCTTTTTCGTCTCCATTGAATAAACATATGAAATAAACTTCCCCCGGCGGCGAGTCGGTACAACAATTACGATTAGTTATCTCGTCGTCCAGCAGGCTGATAAAAGTCCGAATGTAGTACTTCACCGATGCAATATATTCTTCAAATATCGATCGCTGTAATACCCTGGGCAAGAGCTTCGTACTCCACCATCTTCATCTGTAGCTTCTGGTTCATCTCGTCGAACATTTCCCGATGGCATGATTTTACCTTGCCCGATTTTATGTCGTTTTCAATGGTCTGAACCTTGTTCTTCAGAAAGCTGACTTCTGTCTTTAGATTGGATTACTGGACGATCAAATGCTCGGTTTTGTCGTTATGATACAACCAGATTTCTTCAATAAATTGTTGTCCACCGACAACCTTAACAACGCGGTACGCAGTTTGTAACTATTAATTCCTCAACCCAGTCTTTCCCGGCATAAGAACAAAACTCTTTCCCCTTCCTCAAATAGCCACCGCAAGTGTAATACCGTTATCCGCCATTCTTAGTTCGGGTAGAACCCGAATTTTCCAACCATTTGGGTATCATACTTGTCGCAACCATTACCCCTCGAAGCCAGAACGGCGAGATCGTCTTTGTGTCAAATGGCTTGTTCGTTTCTCCACCGCCATTATGCCGCTTCTTGGCGTTTTCTTGGCATATCTCAAACAATTCCTTGGACATCAAGGCTGGATGGGCATTCTCGCTGATAAACCTGCATGTTCCATACCTTACAGTCAATGTACAATTCTTTGTAGATGAATGCACGGATCGTGTTTGCGGCCATCTACCGCCTTTTTGTGATGGAATCTTCCGATCATTAAGTTTGAAAGCAATCTTATGATATCCCTTACCCTTCGTAAATGTACTGATTGAATATCCCCTCACTGGCCCGGATGTTAAATGCACCTGACGTACATCAAAGGGATGCGGGTCTTAAACTTGAATGGGAGACAAAAGATAAAACGAGATATACCATTGTACAGCAGATGGATATCTGTACTGGTATAGCGTACAATTATTCGGTTAGATCGTCACCACCCTAAAGAAGTAATCTGGAAAAAATCATTCAGGAAGTAACCTTGAAATACTACAAAAACGATCGGACTAAAGAAAGAGTCCAGTACATGTTGGTTGGCTTTATATTACTCACACGATCACAACAGATATTCAAACAACAAACTGGGTGGGTATTAAAATTAAGTAGAATCATTAATATAAGTCATTCAAAGGATTCATCAAAAGAACATATAGGGTCGAAAGAAAATGTGATTGATTCCGCTGAATTACTTTTGAGAGAAATGCTACCTTATGCCTGGAAGGCAATAGAGTATTACAAAGAATATCAGTCCAAAAGCATCAGCACAGAAGAATTTATTAAGTATATCATGCATCATAGACCAGAGGTTAATCAACTATACATGAAAGCTGGAATATGCCAATTCTACCCTCCGAGTGCAAAGATTTTAGCCAAGAATGTCAAAACATCTACACTACTATCGATAACATATATTTGTATGTAAACGATGATAAAAGATTTTGAAATACCAACTTTAACGTCTAGAGTTTGAAAAAAGGAAAATTCCGTTAATCAAACTTTTCAATTATCATTTTGAGTCCTAACACTTTTTTTTTGCTGAAATTGAGATACATCTTCTTCACCGTCTGTCCGGAGGGATAGGGGCCGGATTTACTGGGATAAGATTTCGGTACGCTTGGGGATCAGCGAAAAAGAAAAAGGATGACCGAAGGGAAGCCGATGAAAGGGGAGTTACTCCGAGGTGATATCAAAACGCTATATGGAGCGGTACTGCTCCGTGTAGCATCAGAAATATTTCTTATTTAGATTCAGAGAAGCCGGAAACCAAGTAACCATACGGATCACCCATCCCTTCGATTTCGAACAAGCAGAAAAGCGACCGATTAAGGTCGCTTTTCTGATACTACATATGGAGGCGACGGGAGTCGAACCCGTGTCCAAAGATAACGCCACATAGGCTTCTACGGGTGTAGTCACGGTTTTAATGTCACCTGTAAGCCCGCCCCGTAACCGGCTTTCTCACAGGTCAGCCTGATTGTCTTCTTCAGCTAGCCTCAGGCGGAGACTAGACAGCGTAGCCCACTAAAGTTGAGCCCCTAACTTGGCACATGGGCGATGCAAAGCAGGAGCACGCAAGCAGGTTATTAAGCTGCTAAAGCGTAGTTGTTTTGTTGTTTGCCGTTTAAATTTGGCGTTAGCGTTGATAAAGCGGACGCGTCCCCACTACCCGCTACCCATGCTCGAACTATCCCCGTCGAATCCAAAAACGCCCCCGTATAAAAAGGAGATGCCGGATCTAACGAGCTTCGAACAGGAAGCTCATTTTCTATCTCTACATGAACCAGTATAGCACATTCATATACTTTTTTCAGTACACATTGGTGGAAACAAAACCGCCCCTTACCACTCCTGCCAAGGAGATGAAAGCGGGTTATCTTGCTACTTTCTGCCTCTCGCGCAGTGCGCGCTGGATATCACGCTGGGCATCCCGTTTTGCGGCGGTCTCCCGCTTGTCGTATTGCTTCTTCCCTCGGCCTAATCCCAAAAGCAGCTTGGCATAGCCGTTTCGGATATAGATCTTCAATGGAACTAAAGCATAACCCTGTTGTTTGGACTGTCCCAATAGTTTGTTGATCTCACTCTTCTTCAACAGCAATTTACGGGCTCTGGTCGGGTCTGACGGGTTGAAACGGTTTCCCTGCTCAAAAGGGCTGATGTGCATGTTATGCACAAAACATTCCCCGTTCCGGATAGTCGAGAACGCATCCGAGATATTGGCCTTGCCCTGCCGCAAAGATTTGATCTCTGTTCCGGTCAGTACAATCCCGCACTCATACGTATCCTCGATAAAATAATCATGGGAAGCTTTTTTGTTTTGAGCCAATACTTTACCATCCGTTTTCTTCGCCATGAATTCCACTCTCCCCCATAGGCCCTCAATCGCCTTCAGACAAACTGATTCCCTTCAAAATCTAAAAGGGATTCCGTGATTATTAATTGTACCAAGATCATGACCCAAAATCAACTGAGCCATGAATCTTGGGCCAGGCACCCTCAAGCTAACTGCATGACTGTGAATCGTTCACATACGATTCTCCAGACGAACGGTGCGATACTGCCCGGCGGGTTGTAGACCCTCAGTTTACTACAATTCTTCGTCCCGTTCTACTTGCGGCGCTTCTTGGCAGCACGGGCATTCTTGCCGAGTGCATTTACTGTATTCGCCCAATCACCGCCGAAGCCTTCTGCTGGACCTTCGGCTTTTTGTACGCGCTGTTCACCGCCCGGCGTGCTTTCCCCGTTCCGCTTTTTCTTGCCGGAGGAACGTTTGCCTGCGGCAGCCTTTACCTTGTCCGCTTTTCCTGCTTTGCCCGATTTAGCGGTTTTTCCGGCTTTCTTGGCGGACTTGTCACCTTTAGCTATGCCCACGATGTCCTTGCTGCCTTTTTTGCCCTTGCGTGATACAAAGCCGGACTTGACGCTTCGCTTACCCCGGCCCCTACTCTGGCTACGCTCCACCACATTGTACTTCCGGGAGCGCGGCTTCATATCGACCATCTCAAAATCGATGGTATGCTCATCCATATTTACGGCAGTCACACGGATCTTCACCTCATCGCCTATCCGGTAAATATTAGAAGTCCGTTCCCCGATCAAGGCATGTTGCATTTCATGATAATGATAGTAATCATCCGTCAAACCGCTTAAACGGATCAATCCCTCTACGGTATTTTCCAACTCAACGAACATTCCGAAGCTTGTCACACTGGATACAATTCCTTCAAATTCTTCCCCGATTTTATCCAGCATGAACTCGGCTTTCTTGAGTGCATCTGTTTCCCGTTCGGCATCAACAGCTTTACGTTCCCGTTCGGAAGATTGCCGGGCAATATATTCCATCCGGCCTTTCAGATACTCATGCCTTTGTTCGGAAAAGGATCCCTTCTCCAACACTTCCCGGATAATACGATGAATCACCAGGTCAGGATAGCGGCGGATGGGAGACGTAAAGTGGGAATAAAACTCCGCAGCCAGGCCAAAATGCCCCAGACTATGGGAGTCATAACGCGCCTGCTTCATAGAACGGAGCATCACCGTACTAATAACGGTCTCTTCCTTTTTTCCTTTGATTTCCTCAAGCAGTGTTTGTAAAGACCCTGGATGTATATTGTTGCCCCTGCCCCGCACTACATAACCGAAATTCGTAATGAATTCCATAAAGTGCATCAGTTTCTCCGCATCTGGCTCCTCATGTACACGGTAAAGAAAAGGTACCTTCAGCCAATGGAAATGTTCCGCGACGGTTTCGTTTGCAGCCAGCATAAATTCCTCAATAATCATTTCCGCTATGGAGCGTTCACGCTTGATAATGTCATAGGGTTTACCATTTTCATCGACCAAAACCTTAGACTCCTGAAAATCAAAATCAATGGCCCCCCGCTTCATCCGTTTATTGCGAAGTTTCATCGCGAGCTCTTCCATCAGTTTGAAATCATCTATCAAATAATCATAGCGTTCCAGCAATTCCGGTTCTTCACTGCTTAAAATCTGGCGAACATTGTTATAAGTCATACGTTCACTTGTCTTTATCACACTTGTAAATACATCATGCCGGACTACGTTCGCATGTTGGTCAAATTCCATTTCACAGGACATGGTAAGCCGGTCTACCTGGGGATTTAAAGAACATATCCCGTTGGATAGCCTGTGCGGAAGCATCGGGATTACCCGGTCAACCAAATAAACGGAACATCCCCGGCTATAAGCCTCCCGGTCAAGTGCTGAATTTTCCTTCACATAGTAACTGACATCCGCAATATGAACACCGAGCAGATAATTTCCGTTCGGCAAACGTTCCACATTTACTGCATCATCCAGATCTTTCGCATCCTCACCATCGATGGTTACTATGCGCTTGTCCCTTAAATCCCTTCTTCCGCGGATTTCTTCCTCCGTGATTTTCTCGGGGACAGCAAGGGCCTCCTCCATTACCTCGTCAGGGAAAGCTTCGGGCAGCCCGTATTTGCGAATAATGGACAAAATATCTACGCCAGGATCATTCTTATGCCCCAAAATCTCAATAATTTCTCCCTCGGCCGCAGCCCGTCCCTCCGGATACTGCACGATCTTGACCACTACTTTTTGCCCGTCAACCGCTCCTTTAAATGCTGCTGCCGGAATAAAAATATCCCTCTGTACCCTTCTGTCATCCGGAAGTACAAAACCGTAACTTTCATGCTGTTGAAAGGTTCCTACGATCTCGGTATTGGCCCTGTTGACGACCCGTACAACTTCCCCTTCCATTTTCCCGCCGGAGACACTTTTTGATGTAATCCGAACCAAAATGGTATCGCCATTCATCGCCGTGTTCATATCATTAGCATGAATATATATATCCGGTTGATCAGGATCATCGGAAATCAGAAAACCGAATCCTTTGGGATGAGCTTGCAGACGGCCTCTTACCAGGTTCATCCTTTCCGGTACTCCATAACGGTCATGCCGTGTACGCAAAATATAGCCTTCTTGCTCAAGTCCGTTTAAGGTTTTAAGCAATTGCTTAAACTCTTCCGCATCCGAGACCTGAAAGTGTTTCTCCAGTTCCTGATAGGTCATCGGCTTATAAGCACTTTCCCTCATAAAATCCAAAATATCTTGTTCTGTTATCATATATTGAATTCACCTTCTTTTCTGTACAGACCTTTGTTCCATCCATTACCCGAAACTTGAACTAGCAGCCGTAAAAACCGATAAGTCCCATTCTCAGTATAGCCCTTTTGCTATCAGCTTATTATGTATCCTTAACTCCGTGAATCTCAGGAAAGAACCAGCTTCGAATTACTTGAAAATGTCATATTTTTCCTGTTGAAATCAGTATGGTTTTAAAACACAAAAAAACAGCAGGTGTTCAGGGTCCTACTGTTCTTCATGCTTCCTTGGGTTTTATATTCACATTGTTATCCTTTAACGATGAAAGCAACCACGATCGACAGAATAAAAAATATTGCAGCCAATACCATTGTTACGCGGGATAAAAACAGGTCCATGCCACGGGCCTTTTGTTTTCCAAACAAATGCTCGGCACCACCTGAAATGGCCCCGGACAATCCGGCACTTTTACCTTTTTGCAGTAGGACGGCTACAATTAAGCCGATGGATGCTATGATCAACACAATCTTCAATGCAATTTCCATTATTACACCTCATAGCCTGTACGTATTTAAAATAGATCCAATCGCCAAAAGGTACTGGATCAGCAAGTGTAAGTGTATCATAAAAGTTTTCATTTTACAATAACTTACTCATATTCTTAAGGATTTCTTGAATCAACTCAAGTTCCGCGAATAAGGCGGGAGCTGTTTTTGTTTGGAACTATGGTTTCCGAGGAAAAGCTTGATGCACTTCATAGCACACCAAAAGGCGAATCCCAGAAAAAACAGTGCCCATACCAGTCCCGGAATGCTTGTGAATTTAGCAAGGTTAGCAGCATCTCCAGCGGCACCCCCGCCCGAAAAAACAAACCGGACAAGTGTGATGGGGCCAACTACGGATTCCTCCAGGCACAAAAAGGCCAATAGTATAAAATAACCGTTTTGAAGCCATTTTGGTACAAAAAACAAAGCGGCGACATTCAATGCGATCAATCCGAACAACCAAGCGATGCCAAACCCATTACGGACAAATAACAGCAGATCCAGCAAGGCTACTACTGTGATAACCTGTAGACCAAGCCGCTGTTTACCCTGGCTTTGGGCATAAAACATAAATACGGCAAACAAGGAAGCTGTTACATAACCGGCCAGCGCTATGGGAATCATTTTCCATGACCCGACTACTACCGAATATGTAACACCACCATGATTTTGAAACAGCTCAATATAATTCACCTTCCCGGAAAGAAGCAGCGTAACCACAGCATGCCCGGTTTCATGGATCATGGTATCCACGTTCCTAAAAAAAGAGGAGAAGGGAACCAGCCGGGTCAATAAGGCACATGCGATCAACAAAAGAATTGTGGTCATCCATGGTCTTTTTCCCATATTCAGCTCCCCCTCTCCATCTCACTTATTCAAGCTTATTGGAAAAGTTAATTTGCTATAACTTTTGCTTATTTAAACTTTTTCAGGTTGTAGAAGGCTTTCTTTCCGCCGTATTGGGCTACATAAGACAGCTCATCTTCGATACGAAGAAGCTGATTGTACTTGGCAACACGGTCAGTACGGGAAGGAGCGCCTGTTTTAATTTGTCCGGCATTAGTAGCTACAGCAATGTCAGCAATGGTGCTGTCTTCGCTTTCACCGGAACGGTGGGAGATTACAGCAGTATATCCGGCACGTTTTGCCATTTCAATTGCATCGAAGGTTTCAGTCAGAGTACCAATTTGGTTCACTTTAACCAGAATGGAATTAGCGATTCCTTTTTCAATACCTGTGCTCAGACGCTCAGTATTCGTTACGAACAGGTCGTCACCAACCAGCTGTACTTTGCTGCCCAGTTTTTCGGTAAGCAGTTTCCAGCCATCCCAGTCGTCCTCAGAACATCCGTCTTCGATGGTGATAATCGGGTATTTGTCCACCCAAGAAGCAAGCAGGTCTACAAACTCCTCAGAAGTAAAGGATTTGCCTTCGCCTTCCAGATGGTATTTGCCATCCTTGTAAAATTCAGTAGAAGCTACGTCCATACCGAGGAATACGTCTTCACCAGGCTTGTATCCGGCACGCTCAATCGCAGAGATGATCGTTTGGATAGCTTCTTCGTTGGAAGAAAGGTTAGGTGCAAAGCCGCCTTCGTCGCCAACAGCTGTATTCAGGCCTTTATCTTTCAGAACGGATTTAAGGTTGTGGAAGATTTCAGCACCTGTACGAAGAGCTTCTTTGAAGCTAGGAGCGCCAACAGGCAGAATCATGAACTCTTGTACGTCTACGTTATTGTCCGCATGCTCACCACCATTGATGATATTCATCATTGGAACAGGAAGCGTTTTGGCATTGAATCCGCCAAGGTATACATAAAGAGGTACATCCAGAGCTTCAGCAGCTGCACGGGCAACAGCCATAGAGACTGCCAAAATAGCGTTTGCGCCCAGTTTTCCTTTGTTAGGAGTTCCGTCAAGCTCGATCATTTTACCATCAATGCCGACTTGATCCAGAGCATCCAGACCAATGATTTCAGGAGCGATAATTTCGTTCACATTCTCAACGGCCTTCAATACTCCTTTACCCAGATAACGGCTTTTGTCTCCGTCACGAAGTTCAACAGCTTCATGAGCACCAGTGGAAGCACCGGAAGGAACAATTGCGCGTCCCATTGCACCGGATTCAAGGTATACTTCTACTTCTACAGTAGGATTACCGCGGGAGTCAAGGACTTCGCGGGCGTAAACGTCTGAGATAATAGTCATTATTCTGACACTCCTTCATTAATGTGTATGGGGTTTTTGAACGCAGGATGACTCTCTTTCTAAAGATTTGCTGCAGCGCAAAAACGTTGTATGGACGTAAAGGAGAGAGTCGTTCCTGCGGATTTCATAATGAATGTTAAAATTCAAGGCAAGGAATTATTTATTGATAATAGTTGTGCCTGTCATTTCAGCAGGCTGCTGGGCTTGCAACAGATCCAGCAGAGTCGGCGCGATATCTGCCAAAATACTGCCTTCTCTAAGGGAAATTCCCTGTTTTGTTACGATAAAAGGTACCGGATTGGTTGTATGGGCGGTCATTGGACGCTCATTATCGTCGATGACGATATCGGCATTTCCATGGTCGGCCGTAATGCATGCTACGCCGCCTTTGGCCAGGATGGCCTCGACCACCTGTCCCAAACATTCGTCCGTGGCTTCAATCGCCTTAACGGTCGGTTCCAGCATACCGGAGTGTCCTACCATATCAGGATTGGCAAAATTCAGGATAATCATGTCATGCTTGTCCTCATTAATTTCCTTAACTGCTGCCGCCGCCACTTCATAAGCACTCATTTCCGGTTTCAGATCATATGTGGCGACTTTCGGCGAAGGAATCAGCACACGGGTTTCTCCAGGAAGCTCAATATCCCGTCCTCCACTAAAGAAGAACGTAACGTGCGGGTATTTTTCAGTCTCTGCAATACGCAGCTGTTTCAAACCATTCTGGGAAACAACTTCACCCAATGTATTGTCCAGGTCTTTAGGTTTATACGCAACGTAACCGTCCACTGTTTCACTAAACAAAGTCAGGCAGACAAAATGAAGGTTTTTGGGTGCTTTATCCCCACGGTCAAATCCGCGGAAATCCTTATTCTTAAATACCTGGGAAAGCTGAATGGCACGGTCCGGGCGGAAGTTGCAGAAGACAACCGAGTCCCCATCCTCTACAAGGCCAACCGGTTTACCGGCTTCATCCACAATAACTGTAGGCATGACGAATTCGTCATAAACGGATTTTAAGTAGGATTCTTTAATAGCCTCCATAGGATCAGTATACTTCGGGCCTTCGCCATATACCATAGCGCGGTAAGATTTCTCTACACGTTCCCAACGTTTATCGCGGTCCATAGCATAATAGCGCCCTTGGACTGTCGCTACCTTTCCTAACCCTGTTTCCGTAATTTTGTTCAGCAGCATTTCCATATACTTGCCCGCAGAATCAGGAGCCACATCACGTCCGTCAAGGAAAGCATGGAAATATACGTCTTTCAGCCCCTCTTTCTTAGCCATTTCAAGCATGGCAAACATATGGGAAATATGGCTGTGTACCCCGCCATCAGAAAGAAGTCCGTATACATGCAGTTTCTTTCCGTGTTCTTTGGCATGCAAGACAGCCGCTCTTAACGTGTCGTTATGGAAGAATTCTCCTTCACGAATGGATTTGGTGATTCGGGTAAGATCTTGATATACGATTCTTCCTGCCCCAATGTTCAGATGGCCTACCTCCGAATTCCCCATCTGTCCCGCCGGAAGGCCAACAGCCTCTCCACATGCAGTTAAAGTTGTGTGAGGATAAGCAGACCAATAGCGGTCATAGTTAGGCTTATGGGCATGAGCCACTGCATTACCGTGTACTTCTTCACGAAGTCCAAATCCGTCTAAGATGATCAAAGCAACCGGTTTGGGTCTGGACATCTTACTTCGCCCCCTCAACGAGTTGAATGTAGGAAGCAGGTTCAAGACTTGCTCCTCCTACGAGAGCGCCATCAATGTCAGATTGACCCATATATTCGCGCACGTTTCCTGGCTTCACACTGCCGCCATATTGGATGCGAACTTCATCCGCTACGGATTTGTCATACAGCGAGCTTACCAGTCCGCGAATATAACTAATCACCTCATTGGCATCTTCAGCAGTAGAAGATTTGCCTGTTCCGATCGCCCAGATCGGTTCATACGCAATCACTACCTGTTTAGCCTGTTCTGCACTTAATCCTTGGAATGCCGCCTCCGTTTGAACTTTGCATACTTCTTTTGTTTGTCCCGCTTCCCGTTCTTCCAGTTTCTCTCCTACACAGACGATTGGAGTCAATCTGTGCTTGAACGCAGCATGCACTTTTTTGTTTACTGTTTCATCTGTCTCTGCGAAATAGGCTCTGCGTTCCGAATGTCCGATAATCACATATTCTACCCCGAGATCTTTCAGCATGATACCGCTGATTTCTCCGGTATAAGCTCCATTGTCTTCAAAATGCATATTTTGTGCACCGACTTTAATAGAGGTTCCCTTGAACGTTTCCACTAGCGCCGGAAGGTTAGTGAAAGGGGCACATACCACGCTGTCCACTCCGTTCATTTCTGCTTTCCCTTTCACTGCGTTTGCAAATTCCACCGCTTCAGAGACGGTTTTGAACATTTTCCAGTTCCCTGCAATAATTGGCTTTCTCATGCTCGCCACTCCTCTCTGGTTTTATTTATCTTGAAGGGCCACAACACCCGGCAGGGCTTTGCCTTCCATGAATTCCAGGGAAGCCCCTCCACCTGTGGAGATGTGATCCATTTTGTCCGCCATTTTAAATTTCTCAACCGCGGCTGCAGAATCGCCCCCACCGATAATGGTATAAGCTTCTGTCTCGGCACAAGCCTGGGCAACTGCTTTCGTACCTTCTGCAAACAGATCCATTTCAAACACACCCATTGGCCCATTCCATACAACCAGCTTGGAGTTCTTAATGGTTTCCGCATACAGTTTACAGGTTTCAGGTCCGATATCGAGGCCTTCCCAGTCAGCCGGAATTTGGTTTACCGCCACAACTTTGGTGTTGGCCGTATTACTGAAATCATCCGCAACTATAATATCTTTAGGCAATAAGAAATTTACGCCTTTTTCCTTAGCCTTGTTAATAAAACCAAGGGCTAAATCAATTTTTTCATTATCTACAAGGGATTTACCGACTTCATTTCCTTGAGCTTTCAAGAATGTATATGCCAGGCCTCCACCGATAATGATGTTGTCTGCCAGATTCAGCAAGTTATTAATAACATCAATTTTATCTTTTACTTTTGCTCCGCCAATGATGGCTGTGAAAGGTCTTTCCGGATTGGTAAGAGCTTTGCCCAGCACATCGAGCTCTTTTTCCATAAGAAGACCGGATACGGCTGGAAGGTGATGAGCGATACCTTCTGTAGAAGCATGGGCACGGTGAGCAGCACCAAATGCGTCGTTCACGTACAACTCGGCCAGCTCTGCGAAAGCTTTAGCCAGTTCAGGATCGTTCTTCTCTTCACCCGGGTAGAAACGAACATTCTCAAGAAGAAGAACCTCGCCGTTTTTCAACTGCTCGGCTTTTTCTTTTGCTTCCGCACCAATGGCAACATCCGCTTTCACCACCGGTTTACCAAGCAGTTCGGACAAACGCTTAGCTACTGGAGTCAGTCTCATTTCTTCCACCACTTGTCCTTTAGGACGTCCCAAGTGACTGGCCAGGATGACTCTAGCGCCTTGCTCAATTAAGTATTTCACTGTAGGAAGGGTTTCCCTGATTCGAGTATCATCAGTAATTTGACCGTTTTCGAGGGGAACGTTAAAATCTACGCGAACGAATACACGCTTTCCTGCAACTTCTACATCGCGAACAATTTTCTTGTTCATTCGTTTTCCTCCTATGCTCTTTCCGTGGATACCTTTCCGGCCTTTCCACTGGTTATTTGGCAAGTTAATCAAGGGGAAAGAGGAGAATTGCTTCTCCTCTTCACCTCTTAGTTGTCCCTTATGAATGACTGATCCAAATTACAGACCTTTGCTTGCAATGTAGTTAACGAGATCAACTACACGGTTGGAGTAACCCCACTCATTATCGTACCAGGAAACTACTTTTAATAAGTTGTCACCTACTACCATAGTGGACAGGGAATCGATAGTGGAGGATGCAGGGTCACCATTGTAGTCTTTGGATACAAGCGGCTCTTCAGAGTAGTTCATAATTCCTTTCAGCGGGCCGTTGGCAGCTTCTTTCAGTGCTGCGTTTACTTCTTCCACCGTTACATTTTTGCTTGTTTCTACTACCAGATCAGTTACGGATACGTTAGGAGTAGGAACGCGCATAGCCATACCATTCAGTTTCCCTTTCAGTTGAGGCAGAACAAGAGCTACTGCTTTTGCGGCACCAGTTGTGGAAGGAATGATGTTTTCAGCTGCCGCACGGGCACGGCGAAGATCCTTGTGAGGCAGATCCAGCACTTGTTGGTCGTTTGTATAGGAGTGAACAGTTGTCATCATGCCTTTTACGATGCCGAACTTCTCGTCAAGTACTTTTGCGAATGGCGCCAAGCAGTTTGTTGTACAAGAAGCGTTGGAAATAACGTGATGGTTTGCTGCATCGTATTTATCTTCATTAACGCCCATTACGATGGTGATGTCTTCGTTTTTTGCAGGAGCGGAGATAATAACTTTCTTCGCACCGGCTTTGATATGAGCTTCCGCTTTTTCTTTTGCAGTGAAGATTCCTGTGGATTCCACTACGATTTCGACACCAAGGCTTCCCCAAGGGAGGTTTTGAGGATCACGTTCAGCATATACTTTAATGGATTTACCATTTACTTTAATTTCACCTTCACCAGCTTCAACAGTTGCATCAAGTACGCCATGAGTAGTATCGTATTTCAGCAAGTGAGCCAGGGTTGCTATGTTAGTTAAGTCGTTGATCGCCACGATTTCAACATCTTTATTGTTCAGAGCTGCGCGGAATACGTTGCGTCCAATACGACCAAAACCGTTAATACCAACTTTTACCATGTTCATTTCCTCCTAGTATTGTCTAATTGTATATTTCAAGACAAGCCAGAGGCCTGTCAAGATAACACATCATGCATAAGCTGTATGGCAGCAGCCTCGTCTGTAACCAGTACGTCCTGGTGGCCGAATTTAAGCACGGAAGCAATTGCTTCCCCCTTGCTTTTCCCCCGGCAATACCGATCACTATTTCAGTATTCTGAATATCCTCTAATCTTAAACCAACTGTTGACATTTTATGAACAACTTCGCCGTCTTTATTAAAGTAGTATCCAAAAGCCTCGGCTAATGCCCCGTCTTTTTGTAAATTTTTGATTGTTTCCTGGTCTACTTTCCGCCGTCTGGCCATAACCATAGCATCTCCAATTCCATGAACTACAATGCGGCTTTCCCGAATCACTTGCATTCTTTCCTGAATATTCGGGTCCTTCATTAGAGATTGATAGGCTTCTTCATTTAAATGATCCGGAACATGAAGCAGACGGTATTGCGCTCCGGTCTTTTTGGCCATGTTGGAAGCTATGGTATTCGCCTGGAATTCCATACTTTCACCCAGACCTCCTCTGGCCGGAACAAAACAGCTGTTTTTCATATTACCGGAAGCCAATAAATGATTGGCTACCTCAGCCATTGTAGATCCGCCTGTAACTGCGATAATATCATTGTCCGATAAATACTTTCGCAGTACGGAAGCACCGGCCCGCCCGAGCTCTTTTCTCGTAAAAGAGGAAGTATCGGAATCTCCCGGGACAATCACTGCCTGCTTGATCCGGAATTTCTCGCAGATTTGCTGCTCCATATGGGTAAGGCCAAGAATATCTTTCATCATCGGTTCCAGTTCGTCCAAAACCTTGGTTCCTTCTTCGCTGATTCTCATGCCGGAAGTTTCAATTTGAATCAGGCCTTGAGCCTTCATAAAATCAACCTCACCCCGAAGGACACGCTCTGTCATATCAAGAGAACCGGCCAGTGTTCTGCGGCCTATCGTCCCGGATATCCTGATCTGATGCAAAATGGTATATCTTTTATTCAAGATTCGCAGCATATCAGGGACAAGCTGTTTTTGAATATCAAGGATCTTTCTCATCGTACACTCCTGATTTTAATTATTGGACTTAATATGTCCCACGAGTGCATTTTTAGTCCCATATGGTCCAAAAAAATTTCCTTTACACGCTTCATTATATACGACCCCCTTTAAAGAATCAACTCGCCTTCCGTCCTGATTATGAAAATTCATTGAAAGTAATGGTGCCCATAAACCTTTTTTGTGGGGCTTGATTTTTCGTAACCAAACACGTATAATTAATTTTGCTGTTTCAGTTTCAATCTATCAAAATAGAATGTTTGGAAATATTATTTTGCGCCCGTGGTCCAATGGATATGACGCAGGCCTCCGGAGCCTGAGATCGAGGTTCGATCCCTCGCGGGCGCGTTTTTACTTCATAAGCTGTCCCTGAGTCATGATGAATGGCGCAGGGACAGTTTTTTATTTAATTGCTGCATTCAACAAACAGTTTGACCTTTCTTGACCTTAAAACGTTTTTTCGTTATCATATTTGTAGATACTTGAAATCATACACCATCCACGAAAGATGGAACGATAAGGAGGGTATACTCGTTATGAGTTTTATTCCAATGGTAGTAGAACCGGATGCAAGAGGAGAACGTTCTTATGACATTTACTCCCGTTTGCTTAAAGACCGGATTGTTTTTCTTGGCACTCAAGTGAATGATGCAGTGGCCAACTCGATTATTGCCCAGCTTCTGTTCCTGGCTGCGCAAGATCCGGATAAAGACATCAGCCTGTACATCAACAGCCCGGGCGGCTCTATTACGGCAGGTATGGCTATTTATGATACGATGCAATATATTAAACCCGACGTTTCCACCATTTGTGTAGGGATGGCCGCTTCCATGGGAGCTTTCCTGCTGAATGCGGGTGCCGTCGGCAAACGTTATGCCCTTCCTAACAGTGAAGTGATGATTCATCAGCCTCTCGGCGGTGCGGAAGGCCAGGCTACGGACATTGAAATCCGGGCAAAACGGATTATTAAAATGCGGGAAAACCTAAACCGGATCCTGTCCGAACGTACAGGCCAGCCTCTTGAAAAAATCGAGCGTGACACGGACCGTGATTATTTCATGAGTGCTTCAGAAGCCAAGGAGTACGGATTGATTGATAAAGTCATCGAGCGGGTTTAATGAATCTGTTCCAAACTGAATCAATTTCACAATTATGAAATTGATTCAACTCCGAAATGTTTATTCCAAGCAAAAAATCAGTCGAATCTATAGGGGCCGACTGGTTTTTTTGTTATTTGTTGACATTTAAATAGAAAGAATTATATAATTTTACTTGTAAATCCATATTTTTGCATTACTAGTAATGATAGAATATGAAATTAAAAGAGGTGAAATCAAATTGGATTTGTTTAATTCCATCGTTGAGATAGCCGGTACATTTAAAATAAGTATGGACACTTCTACAAAGGTTTATGATGCTGTGATGGCTGGTGCAGACATGTGGGCAGTTATTTCCATTATTGCTGCCGTTACGGGGCCGCTAGCTATTGGAGGTGCTGTAGTTTTTTACATGATTAAGAGAAAAATCAAAGGGATGGCCAGAAGTGCAGCTATAGCATGGTAAATCGTTTTAAGGCAGAAGTCTATGGCAGACTTTCTGCCTTTTCCCAAGGAGTTAGTGATGAAAACTATCAAACATATAGGATTATTAATCGGATTACAGCATTTGCTTCATTTCCGCTGGTTGGTTAGCCGAATTCTGCCGAATACTGTTATAAGCCTTAAAAGGCTGCTGCAAATTGTCGCAGGTGCATGGGTTTTGGTAGGATTATTTACTTACTTTTCTTGTTACGCTTTATTTCTTGTTCTTCAAAACAACAGGATTACGGTTTCATTGGATTTGGCTGCCAAGATGGAATTCCTCTTTTGCCTTTTGTTTTTCTCTTATTTACTTACACATTCTTTTCAAGAAGTATACATACGGGCTTTTTCTTCCCAGGATTACTTCCTCTTAAGAACGAGGGGACAGTCTCCCTTTGCTGTTCAATTTGCCAAACTGGTAGATGCCTTCTTTCTGGAAGTATTGTTATATGGAATTCCTTTTCAGGCGGGAATCATCATTGCTATTATTCAAGCAGCGGGTTCTTATTCCCCTATTTTATGGATTCTCCTTTTTTGGGCTATCGTACTGTTTGCTTTACTTTGTAAAATGTCCCTAATGGTCCTTTTATTTGCTGTAAACAAGCCATCCTTCCGCATAGGTTCATTCTCTACGAGGGTCATCTTTTTTCTCTTTCAGCTGTTCATCGGTGCAGGAATTTCTTATGCCATCATAAGATATCTAAATAACCGCCAATTCTTTTCCCACTGGATGCAAGCCTTTATGGAATGGAAATGGGACAATGGGTTCTTGATTACCGGATACGTATGGGTGGTACTCGCCAGTCTCCTGCTAATGCCGGCTGTTATAGCTCCAGTATATGTATGTAACAAATCCTGGGACATCTCAAGATGGAATAAAGAAGAACAAGGAAAAGAAACCAATAAACGTTCCTTTTTAACCCGGTTCTTTATGTCGCCAGGCATTCGTTCTAAAACACTGAATCTGATCATGAAGGATTTACTTCTGACAACCAGGGGAGAAACGATTTCTTGGGAATTCATCAAAAAGGTATGGTTCTCTTCCTCTTGCATGTTAGGAGGCTTCGCTGCCTTTTCATATCATCTGACAGGGAAAGAACAGCTCTCCCAAGGGGTTTTGCTTTTATTGGTCATCATCTCTCAGATGATTTTAGCTGCATTGGCTACAATTGCCGCCGGAAAAGTGACCAGTTTGGACACAGAAAGGAACTGGATTATTCTTCATTTTGTCCGATTAGAGAATCCGTACTTTCTTTATCGGGCCAAAGCTATTCTGCACTTTTTTTTCGTATTCCCGATCGTATGTATTCATACTTTCATCATCCTATTATTTATACCGGTTTCCCCCTGGGTTCGGTATATGTACTGGCAAGCGCGTTTTGTATCAGCTTAACCTTGACTTTAAGCTTTATAGTGGGAAGCGTTTGTTTTCCTAATTTTGGCTGGGAGAACAAAGACCAAATTAATACTTCCCTGCTTGGATCTATTTCCGAGAGTGTGCTGTTTCTTTTTTATGATTTTATCAATATTAGCTTTGTCGGGGTGAAGGCCGCTTTGTTATATGCGGAGAAAATAAGTGAGCAGGATTTTTTAATTTCTTCTTTACAATGTTTACTTTTGACTACGGCCGTTTGGAATGTTCTCCTTATTCTTATTTTAAGAACACCTGTATGGAAAGGCTGGAAAATAAAATGATTTGTGTCGAAAAAGCATCTTTTCAGTATGAGAATAGCGTTTCAAAAGCCGTGAATTCCGTATCCTTTTCATTAAGGGAAGGAGAAGTACTCGGCTTATTGGGACATAATGGAGCGGGCAAAAGCACCTTATTGGAATGTTTAAGCGGTTTGCGAAAGTTGACCGGGGGAAATATGACAGCAGATCACCTTCCGGTAGATCAGTACAAGAAAACAAGTTTTATTCCGAATGACCTGTATCTATACAACTTATTAACGGTTGAAGAAACCTTCCTGTACATAGGCAGGCTTCATTCATTAAGTTACGATCAAATTTGGAAAATAGCAGACCCGCTTATTCAGATGTTTTCCCTTCAGGAGAAACGAAAAGAGTATGTGAAACATCTATCCTTCGGAATGAAGCAGAAAGTGGCTCTTATCTTAGGTATACTTGACTCCCCCCGTTATCTGCTGCTGGATGAACCGATGACCGGATATGACCCTCTTTCCACCAAAACAACAAAGGAATTTTTACTTCATTTAGCTAAAGAGCAAAAGACAGGTATTTTGCTGTCCTCTCACCGTTTGGATATTGTGGAAGATTTGTGTGACCGTGTTCTGGTCATCCATCAAGGGGTTTTGGTGTTTGATGGTTCCATTTCATCTTTGAAACATGACCGTTCCTTCGAGGAAGCATTGTTGAGTTTGGTACAGGATGATGAACATGAAGCAAGTTAGTGAACATCAAGCAAAATGGGACCAGATTAACAAACGATTTAAATCCGAAAAATGGATTCAAAAAAATGTCGTTTTGGGACTTTTTATTGCGTCAGGGTGCATCTTTTTTCTTTCTTTTCTTTTGGGCGCTCTTTTTTCAAGGAATTTTTCTGTGAATATAGATCATACTCTAACCTTATCCAGTGATCCTTTTTATTATATCATTCACAATTTGCAAAGTTCCCTGTACATGATAGGCGGGCTATTTTCTTTTTCATTCACAACTTTATGGGCACTATTTATCAATGGCTACTATCTGGGGGTGACTTTTACAGGTATCGGAGAACTTTATTCTTTCAGTACTGCTGCTGGCAGTATCGCGGCACACGGCGTTTTTGAAATACCCGCCATTCTCTTGGCCAGTGCTACCGGTTTATATCCTTGGTATTTTATATACTGTTTTTTAAAAAATAAAAAAATAAGGTATAAAGAGCACCTGAAAAACAGCATTTCGATGTTAGTTCTTTCAGTCGTTCTTTTTATTTTAGCCGGGATTATAGAGGCAAAAATCTCTCCTTTATTCGTTCAATGAATCATGTATCGAGGCTTGAGAGGAGAAAATAAAATGAAGATCAGGAGCCTGTTCCAAATCTTTTTTCATCCTAAACAGGTATTACAAACGAACCTACAGCATGGAAATTTATTTTTCCCCATCCTGTTTATCAGCCTATTATCAGGAGCTTTTTCTTTATCGACTGTTTGGGCCTTACCTGATAACTTTATGGGTGAGAGCTATCTCAAGACAATAGCCAGTGTATTTGCTATTTTTTATGCCTGTCTTACCCCATTATTCAATATCTTCATTCTTAGCATCATCAATTATATTGCTTTGGCAGCCCTGGATGCCTTCACACCGTTCAGAAAACTGATGATTATAGGTTTATATGCCTATATGCCGCTTTTTATCGATTCAGCTTTAAAACTTGTCATGACCCTCTATCTGGGAAAAGCTATTGCGTTCTCTCCGACATCTTTGACTTTGTTATTGCCGCCGGATGCGCCATTTCTTCTTAACCGATTTATAAACAGTCTTAGCTTTAGCGGACTGTGGAGCATAGGCATTTACCTGCTCGGGTTATCTTTGTCAGTACCCAAAACTCAAAAAAGAAAAGTCGTGACTATCCTGTTAGTTTTAAATATTTTGTTAAGTATTATACCGAATTTCTTGATAATGGGTCCCATGAAGTAGAATAATTGCCGGTGGGGTGAGCGGACATGAAGATTATTCATATAGGTACCACTATTGGTTTACTACTGTATTTTAAATTTTTTATTATCAATGGTGTTTTCAATCCTGCTATGGATATGATGATTGGTCTGGTTTCCTTGTCTATCTTTTATCTGCTGGTTGAATATATTCTCAAGAGGTACGGTTATGAGCATAAAAAAGTATGGATGGGTTGGGCCATCCTTATCCTTCTGATAACTAGCCTGATCTTCCTTATCTGATCCTATATGGATCGGACAATCCATTCCTTGTTGAATTCATCAGCATTCCACGACAAAACCAGCCTAACTCCTTAAAGGAATTGGCTGGTTTTTAACCATTTGTCTTCACTTATTGATTTTCCAATTCTTCTTTGCTTACCAGAGAAACAAGCGCATTCACAGCCTGTTCATCATCGGAACCCTCAGCACTTATGTAGATTTCCGTCCCCGTGCTAATAGCCAGGCTCATAATTCCCATAATGCTTTTGGCGTTGACTTTCTTCTCATCTTTTTCCACAAAAATTTCGGAAGAAAACTTATTAGCTTCCTGAACGAACAAAGCTGCCGGTCTAGCATGAAGTCCTGTCTTCAACTTCACAACTACTGGACGTCTCGACATGAATCAATCCCCCTACTTCTTTATTAAAAGCAATGCTGCCTACTTCCAATGGGTATTAAAAGCGTCTTGGATAAGACGACCGTACATAACCAAGAAAAAACGGCTTCGCCGTCTTGAAGACGGTTGAGTTTTCCGGTGAAGATAAGACAAAGAATCAATTTCATATGAAATGGATTCAAGTTATTAAGGAAAACTTATGCGTGTTGCCCTTTTCGAAAAAAAGGCATCATTAAATAGTATACCATTTTGCCGAGAAATAAACTAGCTCCATTCTATTTGCCTTGTCTAATCTTCTCAGCTAATTCATCAATTTTGCGAAGACGGTGGTTCACTCCTGATTTGCTGACACTGCCTTTTAGCAAATCGCCAACTTCCTTGAGGTTCATATCCGGATGGGCCAAACGGACCTCGGCAACCTCTCTTAATTTTTCAGGAAGGTTTTCTAACCCGATCTCCCTTTGAAGCAGCCGGATATTATCGATTTGCCTGACAGCGGCGCCGATCGTTTTGTTGAGGTTCGCCGTTTCACAGTTCACAATGCGGTTTACGGAATTCCTCATATCTTTCATGATGCGTACGTCTTCAAACTTGAACAAGGCCTGGTGAGCCCCAATGATGCTGAGGAATTCGATGATTTTCTCACCTTCTTTGATGTAAAACACAAAACCCTTTTTACGTTCAATGAACCTGGCATTAAGGTCAAAACTGTTAGCCAGTTCAACCAAAGCCTTACAGTGTTCCTCATACATGGAAACGATCTCCAGATGATACGATGACCCTTCCGGATTGTTCACAGAACCGCCTGCCAGAAAAGCCCCTCTTAAATATGCCCTCTTGCAGCAGCCTTTCTGGATAATGCGCTTGTCAATATTAGGAGTAAACAAAAATCCTTCGGATACGATACATAAGTCTGAGAGAAGTTCCTGCACTTGGGCAGGGACTCGCACCATATAGACATTGTTTTTCTTTAAACGCATTTTTTTTCGGACTAGAAGCTCCGTATGAAGATTATAATTCCTTTTGAGCAGAGAGTAAATTCTTCTGGCAATAGCGGCATTCTCTGTAGAAATGTCCAAAATTACACGCTGATTGGACAATTGGACTGTGCCGTTCATTCGAATAAGTGCCGCAAGCTCTGCCTGTTCACAACAGGCTTCCGCTTCTTCAATTAACGTCAGTTCCTTTTTCGTTTGGGCCGCAAAAGACATAGAATTCACCTCTTTCTGATCATCCAGCTTTCCACCAATTGATAAATATGGTCGCTCAGCTTCTCTGCATCATGACGAAGATAAGTCCGGAATAAAACCAGTCTATCCGCAATCACACGGTATCCCCGTTTCGTAACTTCTTCCAAATCCAAATGAACGGCCTTTGCTCCTTTCTCAGCATACTTGCTATGCACTTGAGGAGGAATTTCGCCGTTATTGACAATGACATAATCAAATAAGTCACAACCGACATGGTCATAAATGGCCTGTAAATGATCACTCACTTTATAATCATCCGTTTCACCGGGCTGGGTCATGACATTGCATATAAACATCTTGACCGCATCCGATTCCAGAATCGCGTCCACTACACCCGGAACAAGCAAATTAGGCAAAATACTGGTATACAAACTGCCCGGGCCACAAAGAATGGCGTCAGCCTCCTTGATTGCCTGTATCGCCTCATCCAAAGGCTTTACATCTTCCGGAACAATATGCATGCGTTTAATTCTCATGTTTGCCTTAGGGATATTTGATTCCCCTTCTACAACGGTCCCATCTTCCATTTCGGCTTTCAGGGCGAAAGCATGATTGGCAGATGGAAGTACACGTCCCCTGACAGCAAAGACCCTGCTCATTTCCCGGATACCCGTAAGAAAATCGCCGGTTATATCTTTCATTGCAGCCAAAATCAGATTTCCCAGACTATGGCCCGCAAGACCTGTACCTGCCGGAAAACGGTATTGGAGCATTTCCGACAAAAGGGGTTCTACATCAGCCAACGCTGTAAGTACGTTTCGGATATCTCCCGGTGGAGGTATCTGAAGTTCAGAACGCAGAACCCCGGAGCTTCCCCCATCGTCAGCAACAGTCACGATTGCCGTGATATCCAAAGGTTTTTGTTTTAAACCTCTCAACATCACAGACAAACCCGTCCCGCCGCCAATAACCACAATACGGGGGGTTATATATTTTCTGCTCATGAATTCACCTCTTATAGACGATCCCGTTCCGCATCCCTGTGACTGACCCTGACCTCTTCAGTCTCACTATTGCCCATAACCTTACCCAGATATTCCGCAATGGCAACAGAGCGGTGTTTGCCTCCCGTACAGCCTATTCCTATGACAACTTGACTCTTGCCTTCTTTTTTATATTGAGGAACCAGGAAATTTAAGAGGTCTAGCAGTTTCGCTAAAAACTCCTGAGTTTCATTCCATTTCATCACATACTCATACACTTCAAGATCTTGCCCTGTATGGGGGCGAAGTGTCTCAATGTAATGAGGGTTCGGCAAAAAGCGGACATCAAAAATTAAATCCGCATCAATAGGTACTCCATATTTAAACCCGAAAGAAATTACATTAATAAAAATTCGGTTGCTCTCCAAATTCGTAAATCTGGAAACAATTCTCTGCTTCAGCTGTGCCGGCTTTAAGGAACTGGTATCAATAATCTGAGTAGCCAGCCCTTTCAGTTCTTCTAACATTTTACGTTCCAGATGAATCCCTTCCAAAGGAGCACCATTCGCGGCAAGCGGATGTCTTCTGCGGCTTTCCTTGTAACGCTGAACGAGAGTTGAATCCGTTGCATCAAGGAATAAAATCTCGTACGTTAACGTGTAGTTCTCCTGTAAGTAACGCAAAGATTCCTGAAGAGCCGTAAAAAATTCACGGCCTCTCATGTCGATCACAAGAGCTACTTTGCCGATTCTTCCCTTGGATTGTTCGATCAGTTCAGCGAATTTAGGAATTAAAACAGGCGGAAGATTATCGACGCAGAAGAATCCCAGATCCTCCAAACTTTGGACTGCGATTGTTTTTCCGGCACCGGACATACCTGTAATAATGACCAGTTTGGATACACTGTCTTCCATGAGGGTTCACCTTTCTTTCCTGTGTCATCATTCTTCTAGTTAGTCCTAGCAGAATGCATGTTATCGGAGATTTAAGCAGGCAGCTCCTACCACACCGGCATCGTTGCCCAGTACAGCCGGGATAATATCCACGCCTTCTCGGGATGGGGCAGGTGTATATTTCGCGAATGTTTCGCGAATCGGATTGAATAAAATATCTCCTGCTTTGGAAACGCCTCCGCCAATGATAAATCTCTTGGGGTTAAGCGTAACGGCCAGTGTAGCCATGGAACGGCCCAAATAATAAGCGGCACGGTTTACAATACGGCTGGCAACATCGTCGCCTTCCCTTGCAGCGTCAAATACATCTTTAGCTTCAATTTTTGGCAGCAATGCCAGAGAAGTCATGTCTCCGCGCTCCACAGCATCCCCCGCCATGCGGATAATGCCCGTAGCTGAAGATACCGTTTCCAGGCAGCCCACCTGTCCGCAGCCACAGACGATAGCCTCGATATCCGGAACAACAGAAATATGCCCGAGTTCTCCAGCCATACCATTGTGGCCCTGATAAATTCGGCCATCCATGATGATCCCTCCGCCAACCCCTGTCCCCAATGTATAACAGACAAGGTCCAACACGTCCGCTCCAGCTCCGCTTATAGCTTCGCCAAGAGCAGCTACATTGGCATCATTATCAATCCGGACCGCTTTCCCTAAATCATTTTCCAGCAGTTTTTTGACCGGAACGTTATCCCAACGCAAATTAGGAGAAAACTTTACGATTCCTTCAGGAATATCCAGAAAACCGGCAAGCCCGGCACCGATACCCGCTACCTGCTCCCACTCGTAGGGAGAGTCTGCAACAATTTTACGAGCGTAATCGGCAATGCGCTGCATAACCGCTTCGGGTCCATGCTCGGCTCCGGTTGGACCTTCAAAGGTTTTTACAAGCGATCCGTGTTCATCACAGATGCCTACCTTTATGTTCGTACCTCCCAGATCCATACCGAGATAAATCTGATTATTCATCACTGTCACCCCAAAAAGATATCTAAAGTGGTATAGCTCAGTTCAACTATAAGCTAACCCCCGGAGGAGGTCAAGGTTCCATAAATCCAGAAGAAAAGGGTTCACTCTGGTCCTGAATCTTAAAAAACGCGGAGGAATTCAACCTCCCCCACGTTCGATAGATCCATTCATCTCAAGCAAAACCTGACCTGCTACAGAGAATGACTCCAGTCCTGAACTCGCTGGCCTTCCAAATACTTCTCGCAATCGAGGGCCGCCATACAACCGCTTCCGGCAGCCGTAATAGCTTGGCGATATTTGGAGTCTTGCACGTCTCCGCAGGCAAATACACCCGGAATATTAGTTTCGGTTGTACCCGGTTTAACTTGAATGTACCCAAGCTCATCCGTATCAACCTGTCCCTCGAGGAAAACGGTATTCGGCTTGTGACCGATTGCGACGAAAATCCCGTCCGATTCCAATATTTCCCCTTCACCGGTCTCGTTATTTCTAACCTTCAGTCCCGTTACGCCTTTATCACCTGCAATAACCTCAAGAGGGGTACGATTTAAACTCCAGGTAATTTTCTCATTTTCCCGGGCACGGTCTTGCATGATTTTCGATGCCCGAAGCTCATTACGCCGATGAACCAACCTGACTTCCGTGGCAAACCTCGTAAGGAAGTTCGCCTCTTCCATGGTGGAGTCCCCGCCGCCCACTACGATAATCTTTTTGCCCCGGAAGAAAAAACCGTCACAGGTTGCACAGGCGCTCACGCCCATTCCCATGTATTCCTTTTCGTTTTTAATACCAAGCAGTTTGGCAGCAGCCCCTGTAGAGATGATAAGGGATTCTGCTTCTAATTCACCCAGGCCTTCTACAGATAACTTAAAAGGGCAGCTGCCCATGTCTACTTTGTTCACCCATCCGCTCTTAAATGCCGCTCCGAACCGTTCCGCTTGTTTGCGCATATTCTCCATAAGTTCGGGACCCATAATGCCTTCGGGGAAACCCGGGAAGTTCTCTACTTCTGTTGTAGTGGTAAGCTGTCCGCCCGGTTCCGGCCCCTCAATTACTAATGGCATTAAATTAGCGCGGGCCAAATAAATCGCTGCTGTCAATCCTGCAGGTCCCGTTCCTATAATGATAGTTTTATGCATGGAAAGTGATCCTCCTTCATGGCTGCTGAGTATGATGTTGGTCCATTTTCAGGAAAGCCGGAAAAATAGCCTCTATCTTCTCCCTGATGCCACATACCGTATCCAGCATTTTTACATGCCGGCTGACAGTGGAAACCGTTGTTCCGTACCTGGAGGCCACGTCTTGATAAGTAACAGCACGTCTATGCATCTTGGCAATAAGATATTCCAGGGCCGCGGACCAGCTTTCCGCTTTGGAAATCCGGGGCACCTCAGGATAAACACGGGTCAGGTATTCCACCCATAATGTTTCAAGATCATGCTGCTGCACAATATCATAACGCCTATACATATGCCGGTGGGCCGTCTCCAGAACCTCTTGCCACTTTTCATCCCACCTGGGTAACTGGGAAGTAAAAAATGAAGATTCTATCGTCTGCTTACCCCCGTTCAAATGGGCTTCCAGCGGTCCGGTAACTCCGATACTTCGCAGGACGAAAATAGCTACACGCTTCAGGTAATCTTCCTCCTCCGTCTGAAGAAGGTAATCTTTAAGCGCTTCTATGACTTCATTATCCCCAATCCGCCCTAAAGCTTGTATTACCTGCAGCTTGGTGCCAGGTTCAGAATACCGGAGCGCCCAGAAAAAAGAGCTTCGGACCAGCGGGTCCTTCTGCAGATGTTCGGGAATAGCGTTTGCGGATCTCTCCAGCTGCCTAAGCTGCTCTTCAAAGGGCAAATGATAATGATAGCTGAGAGAAACTCTTTTCTTACCCTCTTCTGTACGCAGCCGTTTCATCTGATCCAGATAAAACTTGGCAACGACAGACCCGGGTTCGAGTCTTTCCACCTGGCCCCACAACCGCTCCGCTTCTGCAAACCTCCGGAGATTACAGGCTGCTACAGCCGTATAATGATATAAGCACGGGTCAAGCCCGGCCTCTCCGGTACGAATAAGCCTCCGGAATAACTGGTAGGCTTTGGTGTGCTCTCCTAAAATCCCCATAGTGGTTGCCAGCTTGAATACATGTTCCTGCTGATAAGGATAAGTTTTGCGAAGAATGGTGAGCACTTGTTCCAAATCCTCTTTACGTCCCAGATGCTGATAAAAAATGGCCAGGTTACAAAGTCCATGCAAATTGCCCGGATCCATATCCAAAACTTCAAGGATAGTATCCAGTGCCCTTTCAAAATGTCCTGTATAATAATAGGCCAATGCAAGATTGTTACGGGCCGCCAGAAAATCCGGCTTCTTCCGGACAAGCTCCTCCAGCAGCTTAACCGCTTCGGCGAATTTCCCTTCCTCCAGGAGCAGACGTACTTTGTCATGCTCAAAAAGCCCCTCGCGGCTTTTGATTTCACAAAGTTCGGCGGGACGTCCCAACTCGTAACTGAGGAGTTCCATCATCTCCTGGGACTCCTCCAGGAAATTCCCGCTGGGATCATTCTCCAGGTAGCGGACCAAAGCTTTCTCGGCGAGCTCGTAATCCTCCATATTGGCATAATTGTTAGCCATATAAAAATAACATTCCGTCATCTTGGGATCGATATCATCCATAATCTGCTGAAGAATCATATTAGATTCCTCATACTGTCCCATTTCCGATAAAACTCCTGCTAAATTGCAATAATTCACCGGATTATCATCTTCATATTCCACTGCACGCCGAAAATATTTCAATGCCTTATCATAATGGAACCGATCCAATGATTGAACCGCTCTCTCGAAAAAGAACGTGGCATCCATCTGTATAGGTATGATTTTCTTCTCATGCGTGGTGGACACACGCTTTTTCTTTTGCATGCTAAGGCACCCCCCCCGGTACTCGGATATACTTCAAAGTATACCATAGTCCGGGGGGATTCAAAACAAATGATTGCCTTCTTATACTCCGCCGTACTTGAACAGCGAAGAAATGGAACCTCCGTCCTTCACAATCCGGATCGCATTGGCCAAAAGCGGGGCTACAGACAATATGGTAAAGCGTGCCGGGTAGTTATCCGGAATCGGAAGGGAATCGGTAATGACCACTTCACGAATGTTCGGATGGTCCAGACGCTGAATAGCCGGTCCTGAGAATACGCCATGGGTTGCACAAACAAATACATCGTGTGCCCCTCTTTCTTTCAGGCCTTCCACTACGTTCACGATCGTGGTTCCGGTATCAATCAGATCTTCAATAATAATAGGTGTACGGCCTTTCACGTCCCCGATTACGTGCGTGATCACAGCTTCATTATGTGCCGGACGCTTCTTGATCATCATCGCGAAAGGAGCGTCCATAATATTAGCAAGGCGTTCAGCTGTTGTGGCACGTCCGGCATCCGGAGACACAATAACAGGGTTCTTGATATTTTTTTTGTTCACATAGTCACTGATCAGATCAAGGGCTGTCAGATGGTCCACGGCAAAATCAAAGAAAGCCTGAATAGCAGGTGCGTGAAGATCAATAGTAATCACACGGCTTGCTCCGGCTGTATGCAGAAGGTCAGCCAGAAGTTTAGCCGAAATCGGTTCACGAGGCGCCGTTTTCCTTTCTTGTCGGGAGTAACCATAGTAAGGTAAAACTAAGTTGATTGTTCTTGCCGATGCTCTCTTGGCTGCATCCATCATGATTAAGGTTTCCACAAGGTGTTCATTAATAGGATGGGAAAATGTCTGGACGATAAATACATCACAGTTACGAACACTTTCTTCATACAAACAGTAAATCTCGCCGCTCTTAAACCGGGAAAGCTTGATCTTTCCAAGCGGCAGCCCCAGCTCGTCACAAATATGTTGTGCCAGCTTTGGATTGGAAGAGCCGGAAAAAATTTTCACATTGTTGGATTCCATGGTTACCTCCGATAGTTCTTTTTAAAAATACATGTCCAAGCAAAAGGCGGCCTCGTCTTCCAGTCAGGGCGATGCCGCCACGCGTTGAAAGATAAGAGAACCCTCTCTTATCTTTCAACAAACCTCTTTAGCTGTTTATGTCAACAGGCGCATATATTCATGGTCTATTATACATGAAATATGTCGATTTTAAAAAGAAACTACCTCACGTTTTCTATCTGTAAATATGACCAAATTTTCGAATCCTAACTCTTTCAGGCATTTTTTGGCCTCTGGTAAATATTGCCCCAGCTTTTCCGGCTGGTGTGCATCCGACCCTACTGTAACCGGAATCCCAATTTCCAGCGCATATTTCAGCATTCTCCTGCTTGGAAACATCTCTTTGCAAGGCATCCTTAGACCGGAAGCGTTCAGTTCTATGGCAATGTCAGCTTCTTTAATCACTTCCAGTGTTTGCTTCTCCAATTCATACAAAGGTTCCTCCGGAGCAAAGCCGAATCTTTTTATGACATCCACATGGCCGATAAAATCATACATTCCTGTCCTTGCCGCTTTCTGGACAGCATCGTAATAACGTTCATAAACATCCTGAATATCCTGACCTTCCCACCGGTGAGTCTGCCTATAATCCGTGACGTCCCAATCTCCTAAAAAATGTACAGAACCGATCACATAGTCCCATGGGTAAGCTTCTGTAATCCGGGCAAATTGTTCCTCATAATGCTCGATATAATCCCCTTCCAGACCTACCTTGATGGCGATCTGATCCTTATACTTTTCTTTCAATTGCAGACATTCTTCCACATATCGCGGAAGTTCCTCCATCGGCATAGCCATTTCCGGATAATAAGATGCCGGATCCACATGCAAAAGCGGCATATGATCCGACAATCCAATCTCTTTCAGGCCTATTTGAATACCGCGCTGCACATATTCTTCCAGATTCCCGGAAGCGTGTCCGCAGCGTGCATGATGCGTATGATAATCGATAAACATGAAGCCATCACTCCAAGATTTTCATTCTGGTTAGAGCAACCATTAACAGTGAACGTTTACTTCTTTGTCTTATTTCGGGACGCGAATATGACGCTTTTCCAATTCATACATGACGTCATCCAAAGGAAGCTTTAACTCCCTGAACAGAACAAGCAGGTGAAATATAAGATCAGCGGTTTCATATCGGAGTTCGTCTTTGTCCTGATTCTTAGCCGCAATAATCACCTCAGCCGTTTCTTCTCCGACCTTTTTAAGTATCTTGTCTAATCCCTTTTCAAACAAATAGGTCGTATATGCGCCTTCAGGGCGTTCTGCCTCCCTGAAAGCAATAACGGACTCCAAATCAGAAAGGATGGTAAACCTGGCGTCCCCTTCCCGGCCAAAAGATGTAAGCAGACCGTTTTCTTTGGCAGCTGAAGAGGGACAACCACTCACCAAATGGGAAGAAGCCTGCTGACCATGCGTTCCTGCAGATTGAAAACAGCTGTAACGGCCGGTATGACAGGCGGATCCCGCCGGAACAACCTTTACCAGCAAGGTGTCCTGGTCACAGTCATACGCAATATCTGTAACTTTCTGGATATTCCCGGATGTTGCCCCTTTGTGCCACAATTTTTTTTTGGAACGGCTCCAGAACCAGGTCTCTCCCGATTCAATCGTTTTATGCAGGGATCCCTCATTCATGTACCCCAGCATCAACACTTCCTTACTGGCAGCATCCTGTATAATCGCAGGAACAAGCCCCTGTTCATTAAATCGTATAAGTTCGGTCCACTGCTGCTTATTCGCTTCTGTCATCGGATCACAACCCCTTTTTCCCGTAATGCTTGTTTCACATCCGGAATCGATAACTCTTTATAATGAAAAATAGTGGCGGCAAGTCCGGCATCCGCCAGGCCTTCCGCAAACACTTCCGCGAAATGCTCAGCCTTACCTGCTCCACCAGATGCTATAACCGGAATGGAAACCGCTTCTGAAACCGCTCTGGTCAGGGAAATATCAAAGCCGTCTTTGGTCCCGTCCGCATCCATGCTGGTAAGTAAAATTTCACCCGCTCCGAGCCTTTCTGCCTGCTGTACCCATTCCAGTGCTTTAATGCCGGATGACTGGCGCCCGCCATGGGTGTAAACCTCCCATTCCTTCCAAGCCGGATTGAACTTGGCATCCACTGCGACTACAATACACTGGGCCCCGAACTTGCGGGAACCGTCGGCAATAAGCTGAGGATTGCGTACTGCCGCCGTATTTATACCGATTTTATCCGCTCCGGCTCTCAGTAATTTTCTCATATCCTCAACCTGGGAAATGCCTCCGCCCACGGTAAAGGGGATGGTAACCTCTCCCGCCGTCCGCTTCACTACCTCAATCATGGTAGCCCGCCCCTATACAGAAGCGGATATGTCCAGAAAGACCAGTTCATCGGCTCCTTCACGGTCATAGAGAGCAGCCAGTTCAACCGGATCACCCGCATCCCTCAAATTCACGAAGTTGACCCCTTTGACGACACGCCCGTCTTTCACATCCAGGCAAGGAATAATACGCTTGGCTAACATGTTCTTCTCTCCTCTGTCCAATTCCCGAAGTGGTTGAAAAAGGCTAAAAGGGAAACTTGCTGTACAGGTCTCTAAGGTTCTTTTTATTATCCGGTCTGATTAAGTGCCCGCTTCAGATCTATGGCTCCGGTATACAAGGCTTTTCCAACAATAGCCCCACTCACACCCGCAGGTGATTCAGCAGCAAGCTGCTCCAAGTCCTCCGTTTTGCTAACTCCTCCGGATGCAATGACCTTAGCGCCCGAGTTCCTGGCCAACTTCACGATCGCATCCACATTCGGCCCTTCCATCATACCGTCCCGGGAAATGTCAGTGAAGATAAAGGTAGCAGCCCCCTGCCGGGCCAGTTCTGAAGCAAGGTCCTCCACCTTTACGGAGGATGTCTCCAGCCACCCTCTTGTAGCCACGTAGCCTTCCCTTGCATCAAGACCGATCACAATCCGCTCCCGGTACCGTTCAAGCATCTGTTTCACAAATTCCCGGTCCTCAATGGCTGCCGTTCCTATAATCACCCGCTTCACACCCAAGGAAAGAAGCCGGTTTACATCCTCTTCCGTTCGGAGACCTCCTCCAACCTGAACAGGGATACTGACTGAAGAGGCAATTTCACCAATTATCACATCGTTGACGGGGTGACCGGCTTTGGCTCCATCCAAATCCACCAGATGAATCCACCTAGCTCCCTGCACTTCCCAACTGCGGGCTGCATCCACCGGGCTATCGTGATAAACGGTCTCCTTATCATAGTCTCCTTGAACCAGTCTGACACATTTCCCTCCCCTGATATCAATTGCCGGATAAATTGTAAAGGTTGCTGCCATTATCAATCCCCTGCCCTTCCCTGAATCCAATAATCGCTCATAATTCCTTAAAACCCGTTTGTTCCAGTTCCTTATTAATTCTATATTCCATAAACTTTCAGCCCTTTCAACAATTAAGGGTAGAAATTTTATTTATTGCACAAGCCTAAAAAGTTTTTCAGCAGCTGCATACCGACAGCACCGCTTTTTTCAGGATGAAATTGCATGCCGTATAGCCCCTTCCTTCCTACAATAGCTGCCACTTCATGTCCATAATCACTGGAGGCAAGCAAATCCCGGGAATCTTCTACGATAACGTGATAAGAGTGTACGAAATAAACAAACCCTTCTTTCATCCCTTCAAAAAGAGGATCTTTCTGCCTAAAAGAAAGCCGGTTCCATCCCATATGAGGGACTTTAAGCGGTCCTTGAAAACGGGCCGCCTGTCCCCGAAGGAAACCAAGGCCTTGGTGGCGTCCATGCTCTTCACTGCTTTCAAACAAAAGCTGCATGCCAAGGCAGATTCCCAGCAGGGGAAGATCAGATGCTGCAGCCCGGGCTAACGCCGAATCCATCCCTTTCATTTTTAGCTGCTCCATAGCATCCCCAAAAGCGCCTACCCCCGGCAAGATTATGCCTTGCGTTTCCTGCAGCCTGTCCGGGCCTTCAACTACCTCAGCCTGATATCCCAATCGTTCGACCGCCTTCGCTACGCTGTGCAGATTGCCCATCCCATAGTCCACAATTGCAATCATGGCCTAAAGAACTCCTTTCGTCGAAGGAACACCCTTCACCCGGGGATCGATTTGTGTTGCTTCATCCAGTACCCGGCCCAACGCTTTAAAAATAGCTTCTACCATGTGATGGGTATTTCTGCCGTAATGCAGGATTACATGTAGGGTAATGCGGGCTTCCAAAGCGAATTTCCATAGAAATTCATGTACCAGTTCGGTAGTAAAGCTGCCGACCTGGGCCGCAGGGAACTCTGCCCGGAATTCCAAGTGGGGCCTGTTGCTGATATCTACCGCTACTTGTGCAAGGGCTTCGTCCATCGGGATAAAGATATTCGCATACCGTTTGATTCCTTTCTTGTCTCCAAGCGCCTCGCGAAAAGCCTGGCCCAAGCAGATTCCGATATCTTCCACCGTATGATGGTCGTCAATATCCACGTCTCCCCTGGCCTTGACTTCCAGGTCAAACTGGCCGTGTTTAGTAAATAAGTCCAGCATATGGTTAAAGAAAGGCACATCCGTCTGCAAATCCGCCTTTCCCATACCTTCTATGGAAAAAGATAGGGATATATCCGTTTCATTCGTCGTTCGGGTAAGACTGGATGCACGTGTCTGGTTCTCTGTCATTTATAATCGCCTTCCTTCTCTAATCGGACTTCTATAGCTCTAGCATGGCCTTCCAAGCCTTCATTGCGGGCAAGTGTCGTAATATGATGCCCGTTCTCAAGGAGTGCTTCTTTACTGTAATAAAGCAGACTGGATTTTTTGACAAAATCATCCACGCTTAGCGGCGAGGAAAACCGGGCGGTTCCGTTCGTGGGAAGCACATGATTAGGCCCGGCGAAGTAATCGCCCACCGGTTCGGAACTGTAGGCTCCGAGAAAAATTGCCCCGGCGTTTTCAATGCGTGGGAGACAGGCGAAGGGATCCTCTACCAGCAGCTCCGCATGTTCGGGTGCAATCTCGTTCAGTACCCGGATGCCCTCCTCGAGATCCCCGACGAGGAGTACGGCTCCTTTAGCCGAAGTCGAAGCCTGGGCAATGGCTTTGCGCGGCAGCCGCTCCAGTTGCCGCTGTACTTCCTCGCGGACCGCCTCCGCGAGGGCTCTGCTCGGCGTGATGAGAATCGCCGGGGAGAGCGCGTCATGCTCCGCCTGCGCCAGCAGATCGGCGGAGCAATAGACCGGGTCGGCCGTTTCGTCGGCCAGGACCACAACATCTGTCGGTCCAGCCAACATATCTATGTCAACCGTGCCAAACACGTAGCGTTTGGCAAGGGCGACATAGATGTTGCCGGGACCGACGATTTTGTCTACGGCACGGATGGTTTCCGTGCCGTAAGCGAGGGCGGCGACAGCTTGAGCCCCGCCCGTGCGGTACACTTCCCGCACCCCGGCCTCCGCCGCAGCTACAAGGATGTGCGGGTTGATCGTACCTGACCCCGCCGTCCCCAGCGGGGTGACCATTGCAACTTCCGGCACACCTGCCACCTGAGCCGGAATAGCGTTCATCAATACGGAAGAGGGATAAGCGGCGGTTCCTCCCGGCACGTAAAGGCCAACCCTTCGAAGAGGACGGATAACCTGGCCCATGATACTTCCGCTCGGCTGTAAATCCATCCATGTGGATCGTTTTTGTTTCTCGTGAAACGTCCGGATATTAGCTGCAGCTTGCCGGATAGCTGACAAAGAGGATTCGTCCACCTGTTTATAGGCAGCTTCTATCTCTTCCGGGCTGACCCGAAGGTCGTGAACTTCCACCTTGTCAAACTCAAGGGCAAATTTCCTTAACGCTTCGTCTCCATGATTCCTTACCTCCCGGATAATACGCTGGACAGCAAGGTTTTGTTCTTCCGTTCCGTAGTCCACTTCTCTTTGCAAAGTAAATTCACTTGCCTGAAGAATTCTCATATCCTTCTCCCCTTCCGAACGGCTAACATTGGTTCTCTTTTGGTATAACTTGCTCCAGGGCCCGACAAATTTCTTCAATCCTCTTATTTTTCAACCGATAACTGACGCGGTTGGCAATAAAACGGCTTGTTATGGGGAACATTTCCTCATGTTCAACTAATCCGTTCTCCAGTATTGTCCGGCCTGTTTCCACCATATCGACAATCCGGTCAGCCAGGCCGATCAGAGGAGCCAGTTCAATCGATCCGTTCAGCTTGATCACTTCCACCTGCTGGCCCTGTTCCCGGAAAAATTGTGAGGCGATATTCGGATACTTGGTGGCTACTCGTGGATTCATAACTGGAGTCCAATCCGGAAGAGCAATTACCGACATTCGGCATCGTGCAATTCCCAGATCAAGCAATTCATATACATCCCGGTTCTCCTCCAGCAGCACGTCTTTGCCCACAATACCAACATCTGCGGTCCCGTATTCGACATATGTAGGAACATCGACAGGTTTTGCCATGATGAAGGACATGCCTGCCTGGGGAATATCCAGAATCAGCTTGCGGGATTCATCTTCATCAGGTACAGGAAGACCTGCCTCATTGAATAGCCTGGCGGCCTGTCTATATATCCGTCCTTTAGGCATTGCCACTTTGATCCATTCACACACGTTCTTCCCTCCCTGTTTCCTTGTCTCCAATCCATGTTAATATTTCATTGTATCCGGTTCTTTGATAAGAAGGTCCGTTTATCTTTAACCCCGATTTTTCCAGTTCACTTTCTTCGTCGATTATCAGTCTGGTTTCTACAATTATATGTTCTTCCATTCTCCGTTTTTGCACATATTGAAGTGCCTTCTTCCGGTTTTCCCGGGTATACAAAACTAACACACGTTTCGGCTGTGAAGGCTCCTCTACAAAATCAAGAATACGACTTGTCTTCAAAGAAAATCCGGTGGAAGGAGCCTGGCGGCCGAATTGCCCCATCAGATGATCATAACGCCCTCCGCTGCACACAGGAAAACCTAAATCAGCGGCATATCCCTCGAACGTCATTCCTGTATAATAGGAGAAATCCATAACCATCGTTAAGTCAATCACCACATGAGGAGTCACTTCATAAGCTTCAAGTACATCCCAGATCTCTTCCAGTTCATCAACAGCTTCCCTCGCAGCAGAACTCCCGGCCGTCTTCCGGGCTTTTTGCAGAATCTCCCTGTCTCCTCTTAGGGTAAGAACTGCTTCCAGTCTGGTGATAGTTTCCTCACTTAATCCGAAGCTGTGGATTTGTTCCCGGTATCTGACATAATTGCGGTCCAATAGACATTGTTTCAGTTCTTCCTGCCCTGCCTTTTGGTCTCCAAGCGTTTCCTCGAAAAGACAGTTCAAGTACCCTACATGGCCAAGCGCTATAGTGAACGAGGAAATTCCGACAGATTCCAGGGATGAAGCCGCCAAGCTAATAATCTCCGCATCCGCATCGGGAGAAGCATCTCCGACCAGTTCTACGCCTGTCTGAAAAAACTCGGCGTCCCTGGCCCCTTTTTCTTCATAGGCTCTAAAAATGGGCGTATGATAAGATAGCCGCAAAGGAAGGGGCTCATCCTTCAGCAAAGAGGATACTACCCTGGCAATAGGTGCCGTCATGTCCGAACGAAGGACCACTGTTGTTCCGTTGCGATCCAGCAATTTAAACAGCTTCCGGTCCTCCGTTGCGCTTGCAGCCCCAACAGTATCATAAAATTCAAGCGTTGGAGTGAGGATTTGGTTGTACCCCCATCGAGACATGCATGCGGTCACCTGCTGCTCCAGATGCCGTAGTTTCGCCGCCGCATCTGGCAGATAATCCTTAACCCCAATGAGTTTTTCAAACATTTTAGGTTTTGCCATATCGTCACCCCACCGTTTGCTCGTTTTCGCTTTAGTCCACTACCATACTACCAAAGTAAAGATATTCGTAGTGTAACATGATCAGTTAGGTGCGTCAACGAAATTCATTAACTCCTTTCATCCCCATTAAACCAAGTTACGGCTACGAAAACCGAATAAACTAACAGTAAGGGGTTTTGGGTAAGCGAATCCTCCAATGATCCCTTTCATACAGCATACAGACTGCACCAGTACCGTCCCTTCTTTTCTTCCAATATACGTAAAACCCGGTGCCAGAATTGGTACCGGGTTCTTTCCATAATAAAAAATATTCATTTTTTAAGTACAGTCCCGGGATTGAGCCCCTCTCGATCCTCTTCTGAACAAGTAATGATAAGGGGATTTCCTCTAGCATAGGCATGAGCCGGAACATCTTTATGGACTACGGCTCCGGCCGCAATGACCGCATGATCTCCAATTGTTACACCCGGAAGGATCAGACAGCCCGCTCCGATCATGACGTGTGATCCGATCCTAACATCCCCGAACCTGTACTCCTTGATCAAATATTCATGGGCTAAAATTGTCGTATTATACCCAATAATCGTATTGCTCCCTACATGAACCTTTTCCGGAAAAAAAACATCTACCATGACCATGAGCCCGAAAGCTGTCTCTTTTCCCACTTCCATACCAAGTAACCTTCGGTAGATCCAGTTCTTAAGAGGGAGGCTTGGACAATACCGGGCCGCTTGAATACAGATAAAATTCTTCATGGCTTTCCAGCGGCTGACGGTCCGGTAAATTTGCCATAGGGAATTAGGTCCTTCTACAGGAAACCTATCAGTCTTCCTCACCCTGATCCTCCTTTATTCCAACCAGTCCATAAAGATCACGCATATCCTGGATGAGATGATCCGGGTGATATTGCCTCAAATATGCTTCCCCCTTCAATGACCATCCCACTGCAACAGAAGCTACACCGGCATTGCGGGCTGCTTCAATATCATAATGACTGTCCCCCACCATTATCGTTTCTTCAGGTACAGATCCAAACCTGCTTATCGCCAGATGAATTCCTTCCGGATCCGGTTTAGGGTTTCTCACATCATCAATGGTAACTATCACATCCAGATACGGTGATAGCCCGGACAGTTCGAGGCCAAGTTCTGTTGTTCTGCGTATCTTGCTAGTTACCACACCCAGTTTAACCCCTCTGCTATGAATACGTGCCAGAACTTCTTTTACATGAGGAAACGCCCTGACATAACGGTCATGCTGGTCATAATTGAACGTACGGTACAAAGTAATCAAGTCAGTTACCTCATCCCGGCCGCTAAAAAATTGGAGCTGCTCCGTAAGGGGGCGGCCCATCTGGAGAATGATCGCTTCCCTGTCCAATGGAGTTGGTGTCTGTCCTTGAAGTGCGTGGATAAAAGACTGGATAATCAGTTCATTCGTATCCAGAATCGTTCCATCCAGGTCAAATAGCAGCGTATTGATCATTGAGGCGGCTCCTTTTGTTCCGTACTTGCAGGGGGGACTTCCGCAGCAGCCGGATTCTCTTGCAGACTCTTGGCATTTTTAATCTCCACCGGGCCCAGGACGGTTCCATCCGTAAGCACTATGGGGTCTAAATAACGGACTTTGGCCGTTCCCCGTACTCTTCTTACAATGATGAAGATGGCGGCGGCAATTATAATCAAAACTCCTACCAGCTGAGAAATTCGGATATTGTCCCCGTATGTCATGGCACCGGGCTCAAATCGAAGCGTCATAGGTGACCACAAAGCATCCATCAATTGGGCCAGCCACGCAGGTCCGGAGAAAGACAAACTATCCGTGCGAAGCCCTTCTACAAAAAAACGTCCGATTGAGTACCAGATAAAATAACTCATGAACAGTTCTCCCGCCCGCAGGAAAGGCCGTCTTCTAAGCCACAGCAGAATCAGGATACCCATAACATTCCATAAAGATTCATATAAAAAAGTTGGGTGATAGTAAACGCCGTTAATATTCATTTGGTTCACGATAAAATCCGGCAGGTGCAGAGTGTTCCGCAAAAATGATTCGGTAACCGGACCCCCGTGCGCCTCCTGATTCACAAAGTTACCCCATCTGCCGATAATCTGACCCGCTAATAAACTGGGGGCACAGATATCTGCAATCCGCCAAAAAGAGTACTTTTTCTTCCTCACATAGATTAGCGCTCCGATAATCGCTCCAATTAGCGCTCCATAGATGGCAATACCGCCATTCCAAATTGCAAAAATCTGGCCTAAATTATCTTTATAATCTTCCCACTTCATTGCCACAAAATAAATTCGGGCTCCGATAAGGGCAGTTGGTACTCCAATTAGAAGCAGATCCATGAAAAAGTCCGGAGGGATACGGAATTTTTTTCCTTCCCTTATAGCAAGCAATAATCCTATCAGCGCACCAGTACCTAGAATAATGCCATACCATCGAACTGTTAAAGGACCCAACGTAATAGCTATCGGGTCAATCATATAAATAAACCCCTCCTTGTCTTATATATCCCCGTGACTTAATCGTCCAAATCTTCGGCAATGGTCTCAGTTAGCCGGTTTGTAAATTGAAGAGCCGCATTATAGCCCATCCGTTTCAACCTGTAGTTCATTGCAGCCACCTCAATAATAACCGCAAGGTTTCGGCCGGGACGGACAGGAATTGTTACCAATGGCAGGTCGGTGTCTATGATCCGGGTGGTTTCCTCATCCAGACCAAGACGGTCATACTGTTTGTCCTGCTGCCAGGTTTCGAGCTTGACCACTACCGAAATCTTCTTTTCATTGCGGACAGCACCGGCACCGAACAAAGTCATAACATTAATGATGCCCACTCCGCGGATTTCCAGGAGGTGCCGGATCAATTCAGGTGCATTCCCGGACAAGACATAATCTGCGGTCTGACGGATTTCCACGGCATCGTCGGCCACAAGACGGTGTCCCCTTTTAACAAGTTCCAGGGCTGTCTCGCTTTTTCCAATTCCGCTTCCTCCCGTAATCAGCATACCTACTCCATAAACATCCACTAAAACCCCATGAATGGTTGTGGAAGGCGCCAGTTTGTTCTCCAGATAGTTGGTCAGGCGGCTGGCAAGAATGGTTGTGGCTACTTTGCTCCGCAGTACCGGAAGATGATGCTTCGCCGCTTCCTCTATAATTTCATCGGGTATATCCAGTCCTCTTGTTATAATAATGCATGGAGTTTCGGGAGAGGTACACAGCTGCCTGGCTCTCCTTTGACGGATTGGTCCTGTGAGGGTTTCATAAAAGGACATTTCCGTCTTTCCCAATAACTGGACCCTTTCTTGTGGATGATAATTGAAATATCCGGCCATCTCCAGACCCGGACGATACAAATCAGCAACGGTGATGGTACGTTTCAACCCTTCTTCTCCGCTGATGACTTCTAATTTGAATGTCCGTACCAAATCAGCCACTTTCACTTTTTTCGCCATATGCTGTTATCCCCTTTACTTTGCCAATACTCCCATCGTAATGGAATTAGGCTTTGAAATCAATAAACCGTTGATTCATATACACAAAAAGCCAGTCACAAGGACTGGCTTTGAATGACGAAGGGATTACTTCAACAGAATGGACTCTGTTGTCTCTTTATCAAAGAAATGAACTTTGTTCATGTCTAAAGCAAGTTTAACGGTAGAGCCTTCCTTCAAACCGGAACGGCCATCTACACGGGCAATTACAGAACTTGTTCCAATGCCGTTAATGTACAGGTTCATCTCATGGCCCAGGTTCTCTGCCACTTCTATGTTGGCACTCACGATGGAATTGGGGGAAGCTTCAAGGAATACAGGCTCTTCGTGAAGATCCTCCGGACGAATACCCAGAACGACTTCTTTATTTGTATACCCTTTTTCACGAAGCAATTTGGCCTTGCCTTCAGGAATTACAATGTTGACTCCCGGAGCTTTGAACAGGAGTTCGTCATTTTCTTCGGAGATAGCCCCGTCTACAAAGTTCATAGATGGAGAACCAATAAATCCGGCTACAAACATGTTCACCGGGAAGTTATAAATTTCTTTCGGAGAAGCCGCTTGCTGAATAACACCTTTATCCATAACAACAATACGGTCACCCATAGTCATGGCCTCAGTCTGGTCATGCGTAACGTAAATACAGGTGGTTTCCAGACGTTTTACAAGTTTACTGATAACTGCACGCATCTGTACCCGCAATTTAGCGTCCAAATTGGATAATGGTTCGTCCATCAGGAACACTTGAGGTTCACGGACAATCGCCCGGCCCAAGGCAACACGCTGACGCTGACCTCCGGAGAGCGCTTTAGGCTTACGGTCAAGCAGATGCTCAATTTCCAGAAGTTTAGCCGCTTCGCGGACTCGGGTATCAATATCAGCTTTCTTGAATTTACGAAGTTTCAAACCAAATGCCATGTTTTGGTACACGTTCATGTGAGGATATAGCGCGTAGGATTGGAAAACCATTGCGATGTCACGGTCTTTGGGAGCCACATCATTGACCAGGCGGTCTCCGATATAAAGCTCACCTTCGGTAATTTCCTCCAGACCTGCAACCATGCGAAGTGTAGTGGATTTCCCGCAGCCGGAAGCCCCAACTAGGACCAGAAACTCTTTGTCTTTTATTTCAAGATGGAAATCTTTAACCGTAGCTTCATCGTTACCGGGATATTTTTTAACAATGTGATTTAAACGAACGCCTGCCATGTTTCTCATTCCCCCATCATGGTTTGGATTCAAAATCTGATTATTTCCATCTTACAGGACTTCTCCACTTGTGACTATGCACAATCCCTACAAAAAAATTACTTTCTGTTTGTTACTTTGTACAATAACAGAGCTATCTTAACAAGAACCGCGTGGTGAAAATTCCTAACGTCAAGGCTTGTTTCCTGTTTGAACTTGTCCAGCCTGTAAAGAAGGGTATTTCGGTGGATATACAGCTTCTTCGCCGTTTCACTCACATTGCAGTCCAGCCCGAAAAACTGTTCCAATGTAGTTTGTGTTTCTGTATCCAATACGTGGTCAATGCCTCCCAGCACCTGTTCCAAAAAAAACGCCTTCTCTTCCGCGGGAATTTTATGCAGCAAACCTTCAAGCCTTAATTTCCACGGCATATGAATATAACTGGAAACGTGATTAGTCCTGCCCACCATAATGGTCTCCCTCAAACTAAGCATGGTTTTAAGTAGAGACTTTACCGGCTTGATCGGATAATGGATAGCAAGATGGCTTTCTCCTACCCATTCATTTGCCAGCATTTCATGGAGTCCCAGTACAAGGGCATCCAAGGTTTGCTCTATGTTCTCCTCTTCCCCTTCTTCTCTCTCTGCGGCATTAGTCAACAGGGATTCGGGGGCCAGAATAAACCACTCTTTATCTAAAAGGGGGATCAGACAAATGTCCGCATCAAAAAAGGACTCCAGCAGTTTTTTTAAATCTTCGTACGTAACCTTATAGGATGAAGAATAGTCCCCATACAATAACAAAGGGATTTTGGAGGAATAAAATGAAACCTGGGATGCCAAGGCATCGGGAAGATCTGTATCCGTTACACCCTGTTCCGCCTTCTTAAGCATCCATTCGGAAATTTCCTCCGCTTTGCGTTGTTCCTTTGAGACGGCCGGTTTCTGCTTTTTATCCTGCAAATCCAAAGTTTCAACCAGCATTTCAATAAGTCTTCTTTCAGAAGGGCTTACCTGCTTTTTGTTCATTCGCAAACAAAGGACCTGGTCTTTGGATTGGTTCAATTCCACCAGAAGACAGTCCCCGCTTTCCAAACTTCTTCTCCGCATTTTTTCCCCTACATGCTCCCCTGAAAAGCCTATCCAATCCTTTTTAGGCGTTCAAACTATTTGAACCTCTGATCCTAAAACCGCTTCCAATTGTTCCTTGATCCCTTCTGCGTCCATTTCTGATCTCCCTGCCATGAAATTTGTAAACTTCTCTTTTTCTTTATATTAGCATAGGAGGACGGAGCGCATCAGCACTGTTTATTGAAAAGCAAGCAAGAGCACTATGGAAACCAAAGAAAATACGGCACTAACCAAATATAGAAATGAAACGCTTTGGGTTTGCGTTAATCCCCACGCCATCAGACAGTGGTGGGTATGCAATTTATCCGCTTTATGCAGCCCTTTCTTTTGGATAAACCTGCGGGCAAAAACAATGACGGTATCCAATATGGGAACACCCAATGCTAGAACAGGAACGAAAATAGAAATGACCGTTGCACTCTTAAATGCCCCGTCAATTGAGATAACGGCCAGTGTATAACCAAGATAGATGGCTCCTGCATCCCCCATAAAAATGCGGGCAGGGTGAAAGTTAAAAAAGAGAAAAGCCAAGCAGGCTCCGGCAAGGGAACCCGCTAAAACGGCAGGCTCTGTCTGCTGCATTAGAAAAGCCGTTATTAGTAAAGTAAGCGAGGAAATGGTCACAATCGCTGAAGCGAGTCCGTCCAAACCGTCTATAAAGTTAACCATATTGGTGATGCCAAATACCCAGGCCATTGTAGATAACCAGGAAATCCAGGCTGGAAAAAGGACCATGCCCGTCCCCATTTCAAGCTTGGACACCCCTATAATTTCAATACCAAAAAAACGGGGATGGCCGAGACAATAAGATATATGATAAGCCGCGGCCAAACAGGAAAGTCTTTTCCTTTTGTTTTGAACCAGTCGTCAAAAAGTCCCATAAGCATTAAGACGGTTCCTCCTGTTCCTACTGTAAGAACAAGAGCTGAGCCCCGAGTAAAAAGAATCATGGCTGTTAAACTTGCTATGTAAAGAGCAATTCCGCCCAAAACAAAACCGATCCGGAAAGCAATGGCTCTTAGACCAGGAACAAGAATCAAGACAAAGAGGAAACTGACAAGGACAGGCAGCAAATAAAACAAGAGCGATTTTCTCCTTTCTTCCGGTTATAAATCACCTGCTGAATTTCAATATTAGGTTTCCCTTTCCGTACATCCGCTCATTCCCCGGAAAAGGATGCCAAATTTTATTGTGTTTTCTTTCCAGACGGTTTCATGATTATCCCTACCTTATTTTGGAAACAAATAATATAGAGGAAGGAGGAAATGAGATGGTTTGGGTCGGATGGCCGTTAGCACGAATTGTGATTTTATTTGTCGCATTTGCATATATTTTCATTGGCATACAAGTAACCATGAGTCACTATAGACAGAATTTCCACCAAAAGATCATGCTCGTACCCGTTCTGTCCTCCCCCTTTTATGTGCTATTTGCTGCAGCTTATGCCTTATTTAATCTGCAATGGTACGGATGGATTTTTGCCTTTCTGATGTGGATTGCCGCTATTTCAGGGTTAATCGGTTTTTACTATCATTTTAAAGGTGTCGGAGTTCGTGTCGGCGGATATGCCGGCCGCAATTTCCTGATAGGTCCTCCTGTCATAATGCCGCTTATGTATTCAGCCATGGGGGTATTGGGGCTGCTTGCATATTACTGGAGGTGAATCAGATGGCAGAATCAAGCCATTACCCTAATTATGATGTCATGAGGGAACAGAATGCCTGGGACGAACATACCCGGAAAATTGTATCGGACCGGCTTTTTCATACTCACGGATACCATTTTTTATCCGAAACGGAAGCTGAACAGTTAAGGGCATGGTGTTCATTACTTATGGATGACCCCCGTACAGATGTGATCCAGTATGTTCTCAGTCATATCGATAGTACACTTGCCCAGAATAAAGGAGAGGGCCAAAGGCCAGCCGGCACGCTGGAGCAGCGGGACCTGATCCGCAAAGGTCTGATTTCTGTTGAGGTAGCCTGTCAAAGCTTATATGGACAGTCCTTTTACCAGCTTTCTCAGGACAAGCAGCGATCTTTCATGGAACAAGTAGTTGAGCAAAGGATCCCTCTATCCGGTGAGCTGGCCGGGATAAATCAGAAAGCTTTTTTTCAAAAGTTACTTTTACTGACTATAGAATCTTATTACTCTCATCCGAAAATCTGGTCCGAAATCGGATACGGGGGACCCGCTTATCCACGGGGATATGTACGGGCAGACCGGGAGCATCTGGATCCATGGGAGGCACAGACGGATGATTAAACGTAGATTTGAAAATGAAACTGTGGATGTAGTCATCGTCGGTGCAGGGGCTGCCGGAGGCGTTTTGGCTAAAGAACTCAGTGAGGCCGGAATGAGTGTAGTTGTCCTTGACGCAGGCCCAATCCGGGATCCCCAGCACGATTTTGCCAGTGATGAACTGTCCATGAAACAGTTGGGTTGGCAGGATACCCGGATCGTGGACGGCCGGCATCCACTTGAAATGGGTCATAATAATTCCGGGTTTGGAGTGGGCGGGGGAACCCTTCATTTCACAGGTGTTTTTCTGCGTTTTCACGAATCAGATTTTAAAACCAAGTCTATTGATGGGGTTGGTCAGGACTGGCCCATTCATTATAAAGATTTAGAACCTTATTATACAAAAATTGAAAAGGAGATTGCTGTCTCCGGCCCCCGTTATTTCCCATGGGGGAATTTTAACGGACCTTATCCGTACCCCGAAAGAGATCCGTTAAGCCCTAATGCTTACCTGTTCCAAAAAGGATGCGAACAATTAGGGATACCATCGGTAACTGCCCCTCTAGCGATATTATCAGCTCCATTCGAAGGACGTCCCCCTTGCATTAATAGAGGATTTTGCAATCAGGGATGTATGCCTAATTCAAAATTCAGCACACTGATCGTGCACATTCCCAAAGCACTAAAGGCTGGCGCAGAGGTACTTTCAGAATGTATGGCGACTCAAATCATTCTTGGACCTGACGGAAGGGCCTCAGGCGTTCTCTTTCATCATAAAGGAAAGGAGTACAGGCAAAAAGCAAACCTGGTTATTCTTTGTGCATATGTTGTTGAAACGCCGAGACTTCTTTTGAACTCTTTCACCCCTTCTCATCCGGACGGGTTGGCCAATAGCAGCGGCTGGGTAGGAAGAGGGATTATGACTCACAGCAGCTATGATGTTTATGCCAAATTTGAGGACGAAGTCCGTGTTTATAAAGGAACACCCGTCTTAGCCACTACTCAGCATTTTTATGAATCCGATAAAGAAAGAGGCTTTATGCGAGGGTATACTCTCCATGCTCACGGTGCCCGTCCCCTTTCTTTCGCTAAAGGAATCGTAAAATCTGGTACACCGGTTCCTTTATGGGGACCCAAACTTAGAGAAAGTATGCTGGATTACAACTACTACGGGCGTTCCACAATGGTCGGCGAAGTCCTTCCGCATGAAAATAACCGCATTGCTTTGGCCAGGGACAAAGATCAGTACGGGATGCCGAGGGCTAAAGTAACTTTCAGCTATGGGGGAATGATCTTAGACTGATTGAGCATGCTGTTACCCAAATGAAAAATATCTGGGAAGCAGTCGGAGGGAAAACTGAATTTGTCGTCCCTGACAGCGCCCATTTGATGGGAGGATGCAGAATGGGGGCTAATTCTTCGGATTCCGTTGTGAATTCATTTGGTCAAACACATGATATTCCCAACCTGTACATTTGCGATGCCAGTATATTTGTTACCTCAGGAGGAGGAAATCCAACCAATACGGTCATGGCCTTAGCTTCCAGAACAGCAGAGCATTTGATTGACAAAGCCGTAAGGCACGAGCTCTAACCTGTTCCTTCCCCTAAAACTGGCTCCTTGGACCCAGGTATTCTACAATGGAACAGTAGGTTAAATTTAAAGAAGGGGAGAAATACAATGGCAATTGTAGAATTTACAATCGTTCCGATTGGAACCGGGTCTACCAGTTTGAGCTGCTACGTAGCAGATTTGTACAAGGTTCTTGAACAGAAAACAGATATCAAGTTCCAAATGAATTCGATGAGTACTACCATTGAGGGACCTCTGCACCGTCTCTTAGAGATAGTCGAGGAATTGCACGAGATTCCTTTCCAGGCAGGGGCAAAGCGGGTGTCTACTTCCATTAAGATTGACGATCGCCGGGATAAGGAAGGTTCTTCAGAACAAAAACTACAGTCTGTTAAAAATCAATTGGCTAAATCCTCAATATTATAAAAACTGCTCATAAAGAGCAGTTTTTATATTTATCCAGATATCATTTTATTATTAAAACAATGTTAGATTCGGGTCTCTATTGCTTAATGAAAAGTGAGCCATGAAGGACTCGAACCTTCGACACCCTGATTAAAAGTCAGGTGCTCTACCAACTGAGCTAATGGCTCTTATAAAAAATGGTGGAGGCTGATGGATTCGAACCACCGAACTCGTAAGAGAACAGATTTACAGTCTGCTGCGTTTGGCCACTTCGCTAAGCCTCCACAATGCAATGGTGGCTCGGGACGGAATCGAACCGCCGACACGAGGATTTTCAGTCCTCTGCTCTACCGACTGAGCTACCGAGCCATATTATTAAGTTGTTCGGGTCTATCTCTTAGAAATAAATGGCGGAGCTGACGGGATTCGAACCCGCGGTCTCCTGCGTGACAGGCAGGCATGTTAGGCCTCTACACCACAGCTCCTGATAAAAGTTCATGTGGTGCCGGCGAGAGGACTTGAACCCCCAACCTACTGATTACAAGTCAGTTGCTCTACCAATTGAGCTACACCGGCAAATGGTGGACGCTGACGGGATCGAACCACCGACCCTCTGCTTGTAAGGCAGATGCTCTCCCAGCTGAGCTAAGCGTCCTTATATCTTGAATAAATTATGGTAGCGGCGGAGGGGCTTGAACCCCCGACCTCACGGGTATGAACCGTACGCTCTAGCCAGCTGAGCTACGCCGCCTTAAGACGAACTGGCGGAGAGAGAGGGATTCGAACCCTCGCACCGCTTACGCAGTCTAACCCCTTAGCAGAGGGTCCCCTTATAGCCACTTGGGTATCTCTCCGTATAACCAGTGATACATAATAGGAACAGGTTTTTTTGCACCCTGAAAACTAGCAGCGAAGCAAAGTGTACTTAGAACAGTTGTTTCTTTAGGATAAGCCCTCGACCGATTAGTATTGGTCAGCTCCACGCATTACTGCGCTTCCACCCCCAACCTATCTACCTCGTCGTCTTCAAGGGGTCTTACTACTTGGGAAATCTCATCTTGAGGCGGGCTTCACGCTTAGATGCTTTCAGCGCTTATCCCTTCCGTACATAGCTACCCAGCTGTGCTCCTGGCGGAACAACTGGTACACCAGCGGTACGTCCATCCCGATCCTCTCGTACTAAGGACAGCTCCTCTCAAATTTCCTGCGCCCACGACAGATAGGGACCGAACTGTCTCACGACGTTCTGAACCCAGCTCGCGTACCGCTTTAATGGGCGAACAGCCCAACCCTTGGGACCTACTTCAGCCCCAGGATGCGATGAGCCGACATCGAGGTGCCAAACCTCCCCGTCGATGTGGACTCTTGGGGGAGATAAGCCTGTTATCCCCAGGGTAGCTTTTATCCGTTGAGCGATGGCCCTTCCATGCGGTACCACCGGATCACTAAGCCCGACTTTCGTCCCTGCTCGACTTGTAGGTCTCGCAGTCAAGCTCCCTTCTGCCTTTGCACTCTTCGAATGATTTCCAACCATTCTGAGGGAACCTTGGGACGCCTCCGTTACTCTTTAGGAGGCGACCGCCCCAGTCAAACTGCCCACCTGACACTGTCCCCGAACCGGTTCACGGTCCCGGGTTAGAACTCCGATACGATCAGAGTGGTATCCCAACGCTGCCTCCACCGAAGCTGGCGCTCCGGCTTCTTAGGCTCCCACCTATCCTGTACAGATCGTACCAAAGTCCAATATCAAGCTGCAGTAAAGCTCCATGGGGTCTTTCCGTCTTGTCGCGGGTAACCTGCATCTTCACAGGTATTAAAATTTCACCGGATCTCTCGTTGAGACAGCGCCCAAGTCGTTACGCCATTCGTGCGGGTCAGAATTTACCTGACAAGGAATTTCGCTACCTTAGGACCGTTATAGTTACGGCCGCCGTTTACTGGGGCTTCGGTTCATAGCTTCGGGCCTTAAGCCCTAACCACTCCCCTTAACCTTCCAGCACCGGGCAGGCGTCAGCCCATATACTTCGCCTTGCGGCTTCGCATAGACCTGTGTTTTTGCTAAACAGTCGCTTGGGCCTATTCACTGCGGCCCCCTCGAGCTATTCACTCTACCGGGGCACCCCTTCTCCCTAAGTTACGGGGTCATTTTGCCGAGTTCCTTAACGAGAGTTCTTCCGCGCGCCTTAGAATTCTCTTCTCGCCTACCTGTGTCGGTTTGCGGTACGGGCACCTGCACCTGGCTAGAGGCTTTTCTTGACAGTGTGAGATCAAGACCTTCGCTACTGCTATTTTCACTCCCCGTCACAGCCCGACTTTCATCGTGTGCGGATTTGCCTGCACACCAGCCTCACTGCTTGGACAAGCACTTCCATCAGCTTGCGTCCCTACCCTACTGTGTCACCCCATCGCTCATAGCGGTGTTTGGTGGTACAGGAATTTCTGCCTGTTGTCCTTCGACTACGCCTTTCGGCCTCGCCTTAGGTCCCGACTTACCCTGAGCGGACGAACCTTCCTCAGGAACCCTTAGGCTTTCGGCGGATCAGATTCTCACTGATCTTTTCGTTACTCATACCGGCATTCTCACTTCCAAGCGCTCCAGCTGTCCTCACGGTCAACCTTCTATGCTGCTTGGAACGCTCCCCTACTGCCCTTAATTAGGACCCATAGCTTCGGTGGTGTATTTAGCCCCGTTACATTTTCGGCGCAGAGTCACTCGACCAGTGAGCTATTACGCACTCTTTAAATGGTGGCTGCTTCTAAGCCAACATCCTGGTTGTCTGTGCAACTCCACATCCTTTCCCACTTAACACACACTTGGGGACCTTAGCTGATGATCTGGGCTGTTTCCCTCTTGACAATGGATCTTAGCACTCACTGTCTGACTCCCGGGCACCGAGTGGATGGCATTCAGAGTTTGACTAGACTTGGTAACCCTTGGCGGGCCCCGCACCCAATCAGTGCTTTACCTCCATCACTCTAACCCGAGGCTAGCCCTAAAGCTATTTCGAGGAGAACCAGCTATCTCCGAGTTCGATTGGAATTTCTCCGCTACCCCCACCTCATCCCCGAATTTTTCAACATTCGTGGGTTCGGGCCTCCAGTGAGTGTTACCTCACCTTCACCCTGGACAGGGGTAGATCACACGGTTTCGGGTCTACGCCTGCATACTTCCAAGCAATACAAAGTATTGCTACTTCGTAAGCTTATGCTTTGCCCTGTTCAGACTCGCTTTCGCTGCGGCTCCGGCTCTTCACCTTAACCTTGCATGCAAGCGTAACTCGCCGGTTCATTCTACAAAAGGCACGCCATCACCCTGATTTCCCGAAGAAAATCATAGGGCTCTGACTTCTTGTAAGCACACGGTTTCAGGTTCTCTTTCACTCCCCTCCCGGGGTGCTTTTCACCTTTCCCTCACGGTACTGCTTCACTATCGGTCGCTAGGGAGTATTTAGCCTTGGCAGATGGTCCTGCCGGATTCCGACGGGGTTTCCCGTGTCCCGCCGTACTCGGGATCCACCTTGGAGAGAGCAGACTTTCAGCTACAGGGCTGTTACCTTCTGTGGCAGGCCTTTCCAGACCTCTTCGCCTAATCTGCTCCTTTGTAACTCCGTATAAGGTGTCCCACAACCCCAGTGAGCAAGCTCTCTGGTTTGGGCTCCTCCGCTTTCGCTCGCCGCTACTGACGGAATCACGATTGTTTTCTTCTCCTCAGGGTACTTAGATGTTTCAGTTCCCCTGGTCTGCCTCTTCACTTCCTATGGATTCAGAAGTGAGTGACTGCGCATAACCGCAGCCGGGTTCCCCCATTCGGACATCCCCGGATCAAAGTCTGCTTACGACTCCCCGGGGCATATCGTTGTTCGCCACGTCCTTCTTCGGCTCCTAGCGCCTAGGCATCCTCCGTGTGCTCTTACCAGCTTAACCTATGCTTTGTATTTCTTTGAAGGGCTTTCGCTGCACCTGAATGTTTTCAATCACACGTAAGGTGAACATTCATCTGCAAAGTCGCTCACTTCAAACGAAACACTTCGCTTTATACTAAGGATGTTCTAAGTTCTCGCTTTGTTTCGCTATCTAGTTTTCAAGGTACAAGGTTTCGCCACGTCGGCGGCAAAAGCTATCTTACCACAAGCGCTCCGTTCTTTTCAAGCCTCTATTTGTTGGAAAGGTTGGCTTTGCTGAAGCGTTTCTGGTGGAGCCAAGCGGGATCGAACCGCTGACCTCCTGCTTGCAAGGCAGGCGCTCTCCCAGCTGAGCTATGGCCCCATATTTTTATGACCCTAATCTTTAGGATATTTAATGGTGGGCCCTAGTGGACTCGAACCACCGACCTCACCCTTATCAGGGGTGCGCTCTAACCAACTGAGCTAAGGGCCCTCGAAAAATTACTTCAATGGAATAAACATTTAAC